>JBQDJW010000008.1:2375-18053 GCA_052086425.1 Pseudoclavibacter sp.
CGGCGGCCCACTCGAGCAGGCCGGGGAAGACCGAGACGATCACCGCGCCGATCGCCGCGACGAGGTACCAGATCGCATGCCGCTCGCGGAAGCTCTTGCGCTGCAGCATCACGAACACGAGCACGAGCGCGGCGAGCGCCACGAGGATCGCGAAGATCTGCACTCCGGTGATCATGCGGTCGCATCCTCGATCGGGGCGGATGCTCTGGGGCGCGCGACCGCGGCCAGGAGCGCGAGCAGCGCGCGGGCGAGGAAGATGCCGGCCTTGATCGGGTTGTGCGAGGGAACTCCGGCGGCCCGGGGGCGCATGGCGACGGGCACCTGCGCGATCGACAGCCCGGCCTTCGCGCCCATCACGAGCGACTCGATCGTGTCGCCCAGGTACTCGGCCGGGTAATGGTCGGCGAACAGTGCGATCGCGCGCGGGCCGGCACCGCGGAACCCGCTCGTCGTATCGGTGAGTCGTGTTTTGGCGGCGCGCGAGATGAACCACGACAGCACCCGCATGACGGGCCGTCGCACGCCGTCGGCCTCGTAGTCGCCGACGCCCTCGAAACGGCTGCCGACCACGATGTCGTACCGGCCGAGCTCGTCGACGATGCGTTCAACGCCGGTCGGGTCGTGCTGGCCGTCGGCGTCGACCTGCACGACGTACTCGTACCCCTCGCGCTGCGCATACTTGAAACCCGCGCGCATGGCTCCGCCGACGCCGAGGTTGAACGGCAGGTCGATCACCCTGGCCCCGGCCCCGCGCGCGAGTACGGCGGTGCGGTCGTGCGAGCCGTCGTTCACGACGACAATGTCAACCCCCGGTACCTTCTCGCGCACCTCGCGAACGACATCGGCGACGGCGGCCTCTTCGTTGAATGCTGGCATGACGACGAGCGTCGACGTGAGCGGGGAGTTCACGGCGCTCAGCGTAGCAACGGCACAGGGCGGCGGCGCACCGGTTAGCGCCCGGGATCGGATGCGCGCCCGTGCGGCTCGTCCGCGGCGTCGCGCACGTGAGCGTCGCCGACGATCGGCGAGTCCTCCGTCGGCGGGATCGAGCGCGGCTGGAGCGTCGACGCGTCGATGACCGTGATGGGCCCGGTCATCGCAGGCAGGGTGCGGCGCGGCAGCGCCGGGAGGTCTTGCACGCGCAGCTTCGACGAGATCGCGAGCGAGCTCAGCAGCAGCCAGTTGCCCTCGACGAGCAGGCGCGACTCGGTGAGCGACTGCACCGTGAGGGCGACGACGACGAGGAAGGCCAGCATCGCCGACTGCGGGATGCGCGCCTGCCCGTTCGGCTCGCTGTCGATCGCGAGCCACCACGTGCGGATCAGCGTCGTGATGACGAGCAGGGCGAAGAGCACGACGCCGATCACGCCCGTCTGCATCCAGACGTCGATGTAGGCGTTGTGCGCCTGCAGGTACTGCACGCCGTCGACGACGAGCATGCCCTTGAACGGCTCGACCCACGGCGCCCAGTAGCTGATCCAGCCGAGGCCGCCGAGCCAGTGCTCCCAGGCGAGCTGCGTGACGGCCCACCAGATGTCGCCGCGCCCCGACATGTCGCTCGAGCGGTTGATGAGTCCGAAAAGCGTGTCGTGGAACCGCAGCACGACGGCGGCGCACGCGAGCATCGCCACGAAGACCGCGCCGTAGAGCATCCATCGATGCCGGGTGCGAAGGGGCCGCGCGATCCACACCAGGAGGGCCGCGAACGCGACGACGCCGCACGCGACGACGACCGTCATCGAGCGGCTCAGCGCCACGGTGCCGAGCGAGGCCGCGAGCCAGATGAGGCCGTTCCAGCGGCCGATCTGTTTCGACATCAGCTGCACCGCGACAGCGATGGCGGCGAGCAGCGCGATCATGGCGAGCAGGTTGCGGTTGCCGACGACGCCCTGGATCGCGGCACCCGAGAAGATGTGACCCTGGCTCCACTTGAACCCGGGCGGGGCCGTGTCGATGGTGGCGCCCGGTACACCCGTGAGCATCTCGAGCTGACCCGGGATCAGCATGTAGAGGGGGAAGACGCCGTCGGGGAAGAATGCTTCGACGATGACCTCGAACACGAGCGACATCGCCACGATCGCCCGCATCGCGAGGCTGATCGCGCGCAGCAGCATTGGCCGCGTCAGCGTGACGGCGATCGCGAGGCCGATCACGACCGTGATGATCTGCAGGGCGGAGGTGAGCAGCGTCTCGGCCACGTACTCCGACCACAGGGCGGTGGTGAGGCACCAGACCATGAAGAGGAGCAGCGGCAGCGGCAGATGGTGCCAGCGCGGCAGCGGGCGCTTCTTCGCGAGCACCACGACCGCGAGCACCAATACCGCCAACGCGACCACGCCGAAGCCGTACCAGCTCGCGAGATTGCGCCAGAAGTCGCCGGCGAATCCGGTAAAGATCGCGAACGCCGCGAATGCGAGGTGCCACGGGTTGTCGCCGCGTTCGGGGTCGCCGAGCCCGCCGCGCAGCCACGCGCGGATTCCCCGGCGGGTCGATGTGGTCTCGGAAACAGTCACTCGCTCAATAATGGGGTACGAGTGGCCGATCGTCGCAACTGCTGCCTACACGAACGCCGCGTGCCCCGTGATCGCGCGGCCGACGATGAGGTGGTTCATCTCGCGCGTGCCCTCGTACGAGTAGATCGCCTCGGCGTCGGCGAAGAACCTGGCGGGGCCGTAGTCGGTCACGATGCCGTTGCCCCCGCAGATCTCGCGCGCAAGGGCGACGGTTTCGCGCATCCGGGTCGTCACGAACGCCTTCGCGAGCGCCGAGTGCTGGTCGCCCTGCTCACCCGCGTCGAGCATCTCGCTCACCCGCACGCACATGCCGATCGAGGCAGTGATGTTGCCAAGGCAGGTCGCGAGGTGGTGCTGGATCAATTGCGATGCAGCGATCGGGCGGCCGAACTGAATGTGCTCGCCCGCATAGCGAACGGCTGCCTCGTATGCGCCGGCCGCGACCCCGGCGGCGAGCCAGGCGACCTCGGCGCGCGTCTCGCGCAGCACGCTCGACGTGTTCTTGAACGAGTTCGCCCCCTCGAGCTTGTTCGCGGCTGGGACGCGCACGTTCTCGAGCGTGATGTCGGCGTTCTGCACCATGCGCAGCGCGACCTTGTGTTCGATCTTCGTCGCCGTGTACCCGGGCGTCGAGGTCGGCACGATGAAACCCTTGACCTGGTCGTCGGCCTCGTCCTTGGCCCAGATGATCGTGATGTCGCTGAAGGTCGCGTTGCCGATCCAGCGCTTCTGACCGTTCAGCACCCACTCGTCGCCGTCGAGCCGCGCGGTCGTGCGCAGGCCCTTCGCCGAGTCGCTCCCGCTCAGCGGTTCGGTCAGGCCGAACGCACCGACGACCTCGCCGCTCGCGAGCTTCGGCAACCACTCGGCGCGTTGCGCCTCGCTGCCGCAGATGGCGATCGAGCCCGAGACGAGACCGTTCTGCACGCCGACGTACGTCGCCGTCGACGCGTCGACGCGGGCCAGTTCGAACGCCGACCAGCCGCGGAACACGGCAGAGTTGTCGAACGGGCGCGTTTCGGGGTTGCCGAGTCCGACGGCGCCCGTGCGCGCAATGATCTCGGGAACCGCGGCGGGGAACTCTGCGCGCTCCCAGTGGTCGTCGACGATCGGCGCGACCTCGCGCTCGAGCGTTTCGCGCAGCTGTGCGAGGAACTCGCGCTCTTGATCGCTCAGGGCGTTCGCGTACCCGTAGAAATCGCTCGGGGCCGGGGTGAACGACATGGTGGTGTCTCCTTCGCTGTGGCCGTTTCGGCGCGACGTCGCGCCGGCCGTGACATCAGCTCAAGCCTACGGAGCACACGGTCCCGAATTGCGGTGATCGTGGATGCGCGACAACGGGAGGGAGGGAAGGCGCCCACTCCATTGTGGTCACCTGCGTTCGGGCGGGTTCGCTACGCTCCCGTGTTGATGTTTGTGCGCATCCGAAACACGCCCATCGACTACGCCTGGGGCACTGACGGGGAGATCACCCGGCTGCTCGGCGACGGCGGCGTGTGCGAGGTGCGCCGCGACGGGAGACCGGAGGCAGAGCTGTGGCTCGGCGCGCACCCGGGCGAACCGAGCCGCATCGCCGACGCGGACCGCGGTCTCGTGGATGGTGCTGCGGACCTGCGCGAGTGGATCGAGGCCGACCCCGCCGCGACGCTCGGCCAGCTGGCCGGGGGCCTGCACGACGGTGACGGCCCGGTCCTTCCCTTCTTGCTGAAGGTGCTCGCGGCCGGGGCCCCGCTCTCGCTGCAGGCGCACCCGTCGCTCGAACACGCGCGGGCGGGATTCGCACGGGAGAACGAACTCGGGATCCCGATCGACGCGCCAGTGCGCAACTACCGCGACCCGCTGCACAAGCCCGAACTGCTGCTCGCCCTCAGCGAGACGATGGAGGCGCTCGCGGGGTTCCGCGTCACGGCAGACGTGGTCGACGTGCTCGAGTCGCTCGAGGCGGCGGCGCACGGCGGCGCCATCGCGCCCGAGCATCGCGACGCGCTCGCGGCGCTCCGGGCCAGGGTCGCCGCAGTGACGGGCGAGGGAGAGCGGCGCGGGCTCGTGGCGTGGTTGCTCGCGCGAGGCGACGACGCCCTTGCGGCGACCGAGGCGGTCGTCGCCGCGGCGCGGGCTGCGCAGGCGCCGGCGCTTCACGCAGCACCGGATGCGGTGGGTGCGTCCTGTGCGTCTGGTGCGTCCGGCGCGTCGACGGCGTCGACTCGGCCGGCCGCGGGAAGCCGCGATGCCGCCGCATCGACGGACGTCGCGAGCCCCGCATCCGTGGCCGTCGACACCGTGACCATGCTCGCCGACCGATACCCGGGCGACCCCGGCATCGTCATCGCCCTGCTGCTGAACCGCATCTCGCTGCGCCGCGGAGAGGCGCTGTTCGTCGGCGCGGGGTCGATGCACGCGTACCTGCGCGGCGTCGGCGTCGAGATCATGGCGGCGAGCGACAACGTGCTGCGGGGCGGGCTGACCCCGAAGCACGTCGAGGTGGGCGAGCTGCTGCACATTCTGAATGCGGACGAGACGGCTGATCCGCGCCTCGAGCCGGTCGCGCTCGGGGGAGGGGCGACGGCGTTCGAGCCCGACGTGCCCGATTTCCGACTCGTGCGCGTCATGCGCGGCGACGACGCGGATGCGGGCGACGCGGCCGTCATCGACGCGCCCGGCCCCGCCATCATCCTGTGTCTTTCCGGTGAAGGTCGGGTTTCCGGCCGGGCCTCCGAGACGCGGATCAGCGCCGGCGATGCCGCGTATGTAACGCCGGACGAGGGCCTCCTCGAGGTGCGCGGCACGTGCGACCTGCTCGTCGCGACGGTCGGCGTCGGTGCCCGCTCGAAGGCCGTCTGACCCGAGTTTTCGTCGGTTTTGGCCACCGGATGCCATGGTGGGCCACCTGCGCGATCGGCAAGTTCGAGATTTCTTGCGACACGCCGACTCGTTCACGGCGACGCACCTCGATTTCGGCCGACAAGGCTCTACCATCTACGATCTCCCACTTGACGCACCTGTAATTACACGGGTGTAATTGATGCCGGGTGCGGGCGATTCGATCCGCACGAAGCGTGGGAGACCGTGATATGACGAACGAATTGCAGCGCGCGAATCCGCTGCACCGCAGTGTTCCCGAAGACTGGTACGTCGACCCGATCGAACTCGGGGTTCCCGGGGTCAGACAGGGCCTCGGCGACGACAACGCCCTCGCGTGGCAGGCCGACGCGTTGTGCGCGCAGACCGACCCCGAGTCGTTCTTCCCCGAGAAGGGCGGGTCGACTCGCGACGCCAAGCGCGTGTGCTCGTCGTGCGAGGTGCGCGCCGAGTGCCTCGAGTACGCGCTCGAGAACGATGAGCGCTTCGGCATCTGGGGCGGTATGAGCGAGCGCGAGCGCCGCAAGCTGCGCCGGCTCGCGTAGTAGTCTCGCCCGCTCTCGCGCAGGCCCTCCAGGAGGAGGGCGGCGCTGACGGCGGATCACCACGGCGGCGAATCTCACGAGCCGCCCGAAGGCCCGAAGCCCGGATCCAGCGTGCCACCCACGCCCTCACGCTGCTCGATTCCCGGCTTGCCGCGGTCAATCCCTCTGCCTCCCTCCCTCCCGCATAGCATCGGCCCGATGTCCCAAGCAGTGACCGCGATCGTCGTCGCGCGCAACTCCGCGCGAGACCTCACGCGAACCTTGAACGCGGTCGCCGCACAGAAGCGCAGCGTCGACCGAACCGTCGTCGTGCTCGCCGCGCGCACCGACGATCTGCGCGCATCCGCCCGCGCCGCGTCGCCAGACTTCATCGTGACCGTCGAAGGCGGCACCCCCTTCGGGGCCGCGGTCGACGCCGCCGTGAGCGAGCTCACCGCCCACGACGGCGACCCGGACGGCTGGCTCTGGCTCTTCGACGAGGGCGACGCCCCCGACGCCGACGCGCTCGAGTCGCTCTTCGGCACCGTCGAGCGAAGCCCCTCGCTCGCGATCACCGGCCCGAAGCTCGTGCGCGCCGACGACGAGGCCGTGCTGGCCGAGCTCGGGCAAACGACCGATCGGCACGCCGAGACGGTGCACCTGCATGCGGGCGAGCTCGATCAGGGGCAGTTCGACGACGCGAGCGACGTGCTCGCGGTCGCCCGAAACGGCATGCTCGTGCGCGTGAGCACCTGGTCCGAACTCGCCGGCTTCGACGCCGGCCTTCCCGACGCCGACGACGCCCTCGACTTCGCGACCCGCGCCTGGCTCGCCGACGGTCGCGTCACGGTGACACCGCAGGCGCGGCTCCGCATCCCGTCGCGCCGCGGCCCGTCGCTGCGTGAGACGCGGCGCGCGCGCCTCCACCGCGTCGTCGCCTCGGCCCCGGCCGCCGAATCAGTCCTGCGGCGAATCGCGCTGATCCCCGCCGCGATCGTCGGAATCGTGTGGAGCCTCGTCCGCAAGCGGCCCGGCCGAATCGGGCCCGACCTGGCGGCGGCATTCGCCGTCGCGTTCGGGAGGACCGGCGTCGACGCCTCGCGCGGCCGATTCGCGGCGACCTCGACGCAGCCGCCGCGCGTCGTCGAACGACTGCAGGTGTCGCGCGAGACGCTGCGCCGCGAGCGTGAGATCGCCCGCGACGAGCGTCGCATCGCGAACCGCGACGAGCACGACCGCTACTCGCTCGTGGGGACGGGCGGCGCCTGGATGCTGCTCGCCATCGCGGTCGCCTCCGTCGCGCTCATGATGCCGATGCTCGGCCGCGGCTCGCTCGCGGGCGGGGGACTGCTTCCGCTCAGTGCGACCTTCGTCGAACTGTGGAGCAACGTCGGCTATGGCGTTCGCGACGTCGCAAGCGGCGCCTTCGGCGTTGCCGACCCGTTCGCGCTGCTGCTCGCGCTTCTGGGATCGATCACCTTCTGGAACCCGAGCACGAGCATCGTCGTGCTGTGGGTGCTCGCGATGCCCCTCGCCGCGCTCACCGCCTGGTACCTCGCCGCGCGACTGACCCTTCGGCCCTGGCTGCGCGCCTTCGCCGGCCTCGGCTGGGCCCTCTCGCCGACGCTCCTCGTCGCACTCGCCGATGGGCGCATCCAGACCGTGATCGTGCACATACTGCTGCCGCTGCTGTTCTTCTGCGCGCTGCGCGGAACGCGCTCGTGGACCGGCGTCGCGCAGGCCGCCCTCGTCGCGGCGGCCGTGCTCGCGTGCGCACCGTCGCTCTGGCCCGTGCTCGCGCTGCTGTGGATCGTCGCCCTCATCGCGGGCGGGCGCCGCTGGCACCGCCAGCTCTTCCTCGCCGTGCCCGCGGCCGCGCTCTTCGCACCCCTCGCCGTCGCGCAGTGGAACCGCGGGCGCCCCCTCGCGGTCTTCGCCGATCCGGGCGCGCCGCTCGCGACCGACACGGTCTCGGGCGCGGCGCTCGCCCTCGGCCTGCCAGACACGTCGCTCGGCGGCTGGACCGCGATCCTCGCCGACGCCGGTATCGGCCTCGACCAGGCGCTGCTGCTGGCGGCCTGCCTCCTGCCGGTCGGGATGCTCGCGGTGCTCGGCCTCGTGCTGCCGGCCTGGCGGGTTGCCGCCTGGTCGCTGCTGTTCGCGCTCGTCGGACTCGTCTGGGCAGCGGTCACCGGCAACGTGTCGCTCACGACGCTCGGGCCCGACGCGGTGCCGTTGTCGACGGGGCCGGCGCAGAGCCTCATGATGTTCGGCCTGATGGGTGCAGCGCTTGCCGGTCTCGCGGTCGGCGCGCGGGCGACGATGGCCTGGTCGCTTGTCGCGCTCGTCGGCATCGGAGTGCTCTCGGCACCCGCCGCGGTCTCGCACCTCAACGGCACCGCCCGCGTCGGCGACGGCGCGCTCTCGGCGCTGCCCGCGATCGTCGCGGCACAGGCCCAGACCGATCGGACCGTCGCGACCCTCATCATCACGCCGCTCGCCGACGGCTCGATGCGCGTGCGGCTCGACCGCGGGCTCGGCGAAACGCTCGACGAGGAGTCGACGCTTCGCATGACGGCCCCGGAGTTCTCAGACGTCGACCGGCGCCTTGCCGAACTCGCCGTCGAGTTCCTCTCGACGTCGACGAGCTCCCCGACCGGCGAATTCCACGCCCTCGGTATCGGCTTCGTGCTCGTCGAGCCGGCCGAGCCGGGCGGCGGGGCCGCCGCGACAAGAATCACGACGTCGCTCGACACCAACGCGACGTTCCAGGCGGCCGGCGAGACCGCGAGCGGCACCGTCTGGAGCGTCGTGAGCTCGACCGTCGCGCCAGCGGAGGCGGACGTCGCCGCCCCACTCGCGGTCAGCAACATCGACACCTGGATGGGGCGCGGCATCCTCATTGTCCTCGGGATCGTCGTGCTCGCGAGCGTGCTGCTCGCGCTGCCGACCGGCGCCCCGCCGTCGCGCGCCGAGCTCGAACGCGAAGCCGTTGCAGCGCGCAGGCGCCGCCTCACGATCGACAGGGACGACCGCGACTCGGCGCGCAGGTTCGCCGTGGCGGCGGTCGACAACGAGCCGGCGCCTGGGTTCACGGGCGGAGACGACGAGGGGGTGCGAAATGGCATCGTCTGACGACGACGAGGCTCGCGGCGCGGCTGCGGCGAGCGAGGCGGATCGCGAGCGCGAGGCGGAGGCGGCCGACGCCCTCGCCGCGCTCGAGGGCGCGACGCCGCGCACACCACGCGGGGATGCCCCGCTGAGCGACGAACCGGGCCGGAGCCGAGGTGGCACCGGCGGGCGGCGGATGTGGTCGCGCATCGGCGTCGGCCTCGCCGGCATCGCGCTCGCGGGAGCGACCGTGTGGGGCGTCGAAGCGGTGTCGTTCCCCGAGTACGGCGCCTCGCCGTCCGCGCTCGTGCTGAGCCCGACGCCCGGCGACCAGCAGCGCGTGTGCCCTGGGCCGCTGACACTGCTCGGGCAGTCGTCGTCCGACCCGACGGCGGCGGGCTACAAGGGCTACGCCGAGGTCGTGACGGCCGGCGACACCGACGACCTCGAGGTCGCCGGGCTCGACCCGGTCGCAGACACGCCGGCGACGAGCGCCGATCCCGCGGACGACGCGATCGGCGTTCCCGCCTACTACCAGGCCCCCGGCACTGTCGGCGGCACGGCGACCTCCCTCGCCGTCTCGCAGACGATCGCGGTCGCCTCACCGGGCGCCGCCGGCTTCGCCGCGACCAACTGCGCCCCGGCGTCGGCGGATCAGTGGCTCGTCGGCGGCGCGACGACTGGCGGTTCGAGCACCGTGCTCACCGTCGCGAACCCGACCGACGCCGCGGCCGTCGTGCGCGTCGACCTGCACGGCATCGACGGCGCCCTGCCGACGGCGGGACTCGACGGCCTCGAGGTGCCGGCAGGGAGCCAGGTCGCCGTGAGTCTCGAGGGCATCGCACCAGACCAGAGCGCGTTCGTGGCACACATCGTCTCGCGCGGCAGCGTCGTCGGGGCCGCGCTCAACATCGTCGGTCTCGAGGGCCTGCAGGCGCAGGGCGTCGAGGTCGTCGGCCCCTCCCCGTCGCCCTCGACGCGACTCGACATCGTCGGCGTGCCTGTCACCTCGACACCGGGCGACGGCGACGAGGCGGCCCAACCGACTCGAGGCACGAGCGTGCGCGTCTTCGAGCCGGGCGACGAGGTTGCCAACGTCACGATCACGGTGCGCGACGCCGCCGGCGTGGCCCTCGAGCCGACCACGGTGACCATCCCAGCCGGCACCGTGAGCGACGTGTCGCTCGCCGGCGTGCCCTCCGGGCGCTACAGCGTCACGGTCGAATCCGACACCCCGATCGTCGGCGCCGTTCGCTCTGCGCTCACGAGCGACCCGTTCGATTTCGCCTGGTACCAGGCGTCGCCGCCCCTCGACGGGTCGACGAGCCTCGCCGTCGCGCCCGGGCCCCAGCCGCGCCTCCACCTCGCGACGACGAACCCCAACCCCGTCACCGTCACCCTCGAGCATCCGGATGGAGACACCGAACGGCTCGTGCTGCAGCCGGGGCGGACAACGTCCGTCGACGTGTCATCGGGTGCCTACCGCATCGACGGGATGCTGCAGACCGTCGCGCAGGTGACCTACGACGGCCCTGGGCAGATGGCCGGCGTCGCCGTGACCGGTGGCAGCCCGCTGGCCGCCGACGTGACCGTGTACAGGTAGGCGGGCACTGAGCCCGCGCCGCTGCCGCGATACCCCTACTCGGGGTCGTAGCGCTCCGGAATGATGTCCCACGGGTCTTGCCCGAGCAGATCGCCGATCGCCTCGAGAAGCACGCGCTCGATGTGCATGCGGTAGTGGATCGGGTCTGGGCAGTGCAGCTTCGCGAGCCGATCGATCGGCACGCGATACAGCACGATCGTCGACGGCTTCAGCGCCCGCCAGCGCTCGATTCCGGCCTCGGGATGCTGCTCGTCTGCGGGCATGCCCGCGACTTCGAGGCGGATCTCGCCGAGCGTGTCCGGCGCCTGTGCGCGCAGATAGTCCATCGTCTCGGCGACGGTCTGTTCGAAGCGGGGGATGCGACCCGTCAGCATCGGGAGGAATGGTCCGGCGACGCTCGAGCGAACGCCGCGGCCGTGCCGACCCCGAGCGAGACCGCGCGAGGGGCGGGGCTGGCTGAGACGGCGAGAACTGCGACGACGTGCCATGGGGCAAGCGTAGTCCTCACCGGCGTGTCGGCGGGTGGGGACTTCGCGCACGGCGAAGGGCGGCCGTCCGGGCTCGGCTTCGATCCGCTGGCAAGTTGCGGGCGGTGGGGTGTTTGCGAGCGGGACCGCGGTTCTATCGTCAGGCTGCTGCAACGTGGCTTATCGGGCATCTCTGACGACAAAATGCGTGACGTTCACGGCGCCATATGGCTGGATCGCCGCATCGCCGGATCAGCGGACCATCAGATCATGACCAACGTGACGGACCGTCTGGTTCTGCGTACGGCGCACGGCCAGGCCGTTACCGGTGCGCTTCCTGAGATCGTCGCGCGGTTGCGCGCTGTGCTCGGGCGTGACGTGCTTGCCGTTCTCGTCCAGCGGACACCACGTGCCGTCACCCGGTGGGCCGCTGGCGAAGTCGCACCGCCGGCCGGCGAGCAGGACCTGTTGCGCCACGCCTTTCACATCGTGCAGGTCGTCGCCGAGGTCGAGTCCGAAGAAGTCGTCCGAGCATGGTTCATGGGCATGAATCCTCAGTTCGATGACCAGTCGCCGCTCGAAACCCTCCGTGAGGCACGCAGCCTCGACGTCATGGCAGCCGCGCGAGCGTTCGTGAATGTCGGATGAGCCGCGGCTGGTCGACGCGCCCGGCCGTCCTGTGGCACGTCGATGAGGGCGGACAGGGCCGCTGGGGAGGTCTCCGATACGGCTCGCGCATTGGATCCCAGGAGTGCTGGGCAGTCTTCGGCGGCACCAACGCCCAGCCTGTCACGGAATTTGACATCGTCGCGAACGACACGGCCCTTTCGCCCAAGTGACCCCGGTTCACTTTTTTGCAACACGCCTAGCGGAACGACCTCCACTCATGCCAGGGTTGTGGCCGTAAGAACACGATTGGCATTAATATTTGACGCAAGGGTGTGGTAATGCTAAGAAGAAGATCGCGGTTCTCTCTAATCTTGATGGCAGGGGCTGTCGGCGCACTTGCTTTCGCAATGTCGGCTAACAGTGCTGTAGCCACACCAGCTGCTGACGTGATTGTCCCGGTAGAGCTTGCCACAAGCAATGCCGCGCTGGTTCATTCCCTGAATGATGAGGACTCGTGCCTATGGAGGCATGAAGTCTTTCCGGATGGTGGAGTCGGCGCTCAGATTGCAAGCCTTCCCTATAGCCAACTGTCTCCAGATGATCGGGACCTGAATACATTCCGCGCCGAAGTGCTGCGCAACAACACGTCAGAGGTCCTCGACGTTTACCCAGAGGTGGACGAATCTGGGCAGGCGCGCATCTCCATCCTCACCACATCTAAGTCGACACTTGCTACATCCGATGTCTCATCTCTCGTCTCAACCTCCAGTCCCGGGCGGCAAGCTCTCCTGTCCCTTCATTCAAAGGGTCTCGTCACTGAAACCATCCAGGAGGCCAATGGTGGGCTGGCTGCCATCTGCGAAGTCGAGAATTATCTACTTGAAACAGACGCTGTTCCTGCATTCTATTTCGACATCGATCTTGAGAGTGGGACGCTCGGATTGCATGTCACGAAACAGAACGAAGCGGCTGCACAGAGAGTTTCAGGATTGTTTCCTGGCCTAGTGGCTGTTCATCTTCTTGAGAATGACTTCAGTTCTTCCTCTCGCGGCACCGCGTTACCTGCCCAGGCGGGTGCCTACATCAGGACGAGTATAAACTCCACGTACTGCTCAACTGCCTTTCGCATCGCCGGCTCGGCATTAATTACTGCAAACCACTGCGACTGGGCAGGTGGTCAAAGCTGGATGGGGCGCGCCGGCTCCACGGTGATCGGCAAGACAGGTTCCGGCGTTTACCAGCCCACACTCGTGGATGCCCAGTTGATCTCAGGTCTCCCCTCACCGATCGGGTTTTACCAGAGAGACATGTACACAGGTCTCGGGCAAGGATACGGGGATTCAAGTGCATCGATTCCAGCCTATGGAATCTTCCCCACCTACACGCTAACCCCTGGTGGGTCCCTTATTGCATCGGGGGGACGGACCGGCCAGAACAATGTGACATTCTCGAATACTCAGCCAACAAATGGCTGCGCGAGGCTCGCCTCGGGGGATGAAGCATGCCAATTGCATAGGTTCAACGCTGCCGCTGGATACGTCGCAGATGGCGACAGTGGAGGTCCTGTCGCCGCCTACGACCCCGCAAATGGCCGAGTCATCCCAGCAGCTATCATAACTGCTTCAAATGGATTCGAAGGGCCTCATGAATTCTTGGCGACAAGCGTCCTTGCGATCTCGTACCTGTACGGGAATGCAACGATAGGCTGACCATGAAGACACTATCGAGAACCCGAATTTCACGCAATGTGTTTTTAGGGTCGGCGCTCTCTCTGGTGCTGCTTATTCTAGCTTCTGGCTGTTCAGCTACAGAACAACTTTCTGTCACTGAGATTGAGGCGCCAGTCAGTGGAGACAACGCTGTCGAAAATTTCGGTATTGAATGGCGTACGCCAGGGGAGTCTTTCGTTTTGACTCTCAGTAGTGACCTGTTTCACTGCGATGGCATTGTGGACAGTGCCGAAATCGTGGCGAACGATACGGTTATCGTGAACCTCTCGAACCGAAACGATCAAAGCGAATTTTGTGTCGCTTCCTTGACTTTTCAGCAGTTTCTGGTCACTCTCCCCGAGAACGTGCGTGAGCGCTTGACGATTCGAGTCTCCACGCCAGACACCGAGGTGGTCCTCTCTCTCGATCCTTAGACTCGATCTTTCGTTGGGCTTTTGAGATTAGTCAATTGCGCGTCGGTGTGCCTGTTTGAGGTTGATTCTGGCGTGTGGGTGTGGCAGAGCGCTGCGGGGCGCAGTCTCTCGTCCTCGAGGTCGTTGTGGTCGGTGGGTCTGCGGGTGCAGCGGCTGGGGGCTGGGAGCGCGTGGAGCCGATGGATCGCTGCAAGGATGATCGTTGCCCAGCGTGACCGGTCCGAGTGATGGAGGATCGCGCGGCGGGCGCGGCGGTGAGGGCCGCAGGATCGAGGTCCCAGGGCTCGCTTCACTCATTGCCGACCAAGTTCAACCCGCCGTCGCGTCGTCGTCGGCGTCCGCGTCGTGCTCGGCCTCGCCCTGTGCTGCCTCCGCCGCCTGCTCGACCTCGTCGCGCCCGTGCCACGAGCACACGCACGCGACGTTGCCGTCAGGGTCGCCGAGCACGATGAACATCGGCAGGTGCGAGTCGTCGACGACGGTGCCGCCGGCGTCGAGCGCGGCGCGCACGCGGTCGTCGAACAGGTCGTGCGCCACGTTGACGTCGAGGTGCGTGCGGCCGCGGTGCTCATCGGGGGAGTCGGTCTGCTGGAACCACACGAACGGCGAGCGCGAGTGCGGGTCTGCCACCTCGAAGCCGTCGGTCTTGCCGCCAAGGATCGCAGCCCAGAACGGGGCGATCCGCTGCGGGTCAGCGCAGTCGATGCCGACCTCGACCAGCGTCAGCGGTTTCGGTGACAGGGTGTGCCCCCGCTCCTGGACGAGGACGGCGACTGCGTTCGCGAACCTCAGGTCGCGGTCGGTGAGCGCCCCGACGTCGTGGCTCGTCACGGTGAGGAAGACGCGGTTGTAGCGAATGTCGATGTCGGGGTGGTGCTGCTGCTCTTCCGCGATGTCGGCGACGGCGCGCACGAAGTCGATCGCCTCGACGAAGGTGCGGGTCTTCACGCAAAGGCTGAGCAGGCGATCGCCGAAGAGGCGCCAGTCCGGGGCGCCCTCGGACGCGGCGGTGCGGGTGAGGTGTGCTGTCATGGCGGCGACGCTACGGGCGAAACCGGAACGTGCGGTGAGCGTCGGTCGGGCAGCGCGGTCGCCGTGCCGGCGCGTCACGCGCATTTCGCGCGCGAGCAAAGGCGCCCGGTCGCGCGTGCCGTCGCGACGGCACCCCCGCCTCGCTCCTAGAATCTCGGGGTGATGTCGAATCGACCGTGCTCTCGCGTCGCCTGCTCGAAGCAGGCGGCGTTCACGCTCACGTTCGACTACGACGACCGGCTCGCGGCGATCGGCCCGCTCTCCTACGAGATCGAGCCCCACTCGTACGATCTCTGCGCCCACCACGCCGACCGCCTGAACGCACCGGAGGGCTGGACCGTGCTGCGTCCGGCACCGCTCGCGTTCGAGTAGCCCGACAGTGCGCCCGCGCTCGCTTCGGGCCCGCTCCCGCACTCGCCACGTCGCCCGCCGATGTCCGACCCCTCGGGTACGGTTGAGCGCATGACCTCGGCTCTCGCGATCCCCGCAACCGCACCGGCCGAGCGGGGCGATCTCGCCGCCGTCTTCAAGAAGTACGACGTGCGCGGGCTCGTCGGTCCCCAGCTCACCGAGCCGCTGGTCACGGCCCTCGGCGCAGCGTTCGTCGACGAGTTCGGCCTCGCGGGCGCGCAGGTCGCGATCGGCCACGACATGCGCGACTCGTCGCCCGGGTTCGCTCAGGCCTTCGCCCGCGGCGTCGCGCAGCGCGGCGGCAACCCCGCCATGATCGGGCTCTGCTCGACCGATGTCACCTACTTCGCGTCCGGCTCGCTCGGCATCGCGGCCGCCATGTTCACCGCGAGTCACAACCCGGCCG
>JBQDJW010000009.1:0-16579 GCA_052086425.1 Pseudoclavibacter sp.
GAGCGATTCACTCGTAATGAATAGGTCGTCGGTTCGATTCCGACAGGTGGCTCTGGTCATGGCCCTCGTCTTCAGAGACGGGGGCCATTCCTGTTTCTAGCCACGAGAGCGGAAACCCGGTGCGCAGCGCGAAGGCGGCGAGGTCGCGCCGGCGCGGCTTATTACGGCCGTTGATCCAGGCCGTGACTGTGTTGCGCGAGATCTGCAGGTAGTCCGCCATGTCGTTCACGGCGATGCCTGATACGCGCAGCGCACGGCGCAGGCGGTCGGCCTGATCGAACTCGAATCGCGAGTCATCTTCATGCATCGGTAGCATGCGGCAATCTTGGCACGTTGCACAAGCTCGTGCAATACCCGACTAGCGACACGCCGTTAGGTCGTGCATTGCACCACGTAGTGCGCGATCTGTGCAATCATCTGAGTCATGCAAAGCACGACTTACGCGACGACGCAGGAGGCAGCGACGCTGCTCGGCGTCGATCGCTCCGGGATCACTCGGCGCGTGCAGGCAGGCCGGCTGACGCCGGCGATGAAGCTCGCGGGGCGCACTGGCGCGTACCTGTTTGAACGTGCCGATATAGAAGCTCTCGCAGTCTCCGAGGCTGACGCATGACGCCGCCTCGCGCTTCGCGACCCCCACCGTGTCCCCGCGAGGGAATGATCGCTGACCGTCGAGATGACAGGACAGCACCGCCAGCCGGGGAAGCTCCGGCACTGACCGTCGGGATGACAGGACAGGGCAACCGCGATCGACATGTCTCGCGGGGACACGCGGGGGGCCAGCCGCGAAATCGACCAAGGGCTATCCCGAGCAGATCGGATGCGCGGTAAGTGGTACGACCGGGCGCGCACCCCTCACAAAACCCCGATCTGACCATGCCTGTCAGTAGCGAACCCGAGAGGGTCGCCCGGTGTGTGCCCGACGCCCGGCTCCGGCTGGCTCCGTCCAGAGCGCAGTTCCCGGCCCCTCCGAATCCGCGTTCTCGCGGTAATAGGGGGGCCGGAGAACCCTCAACCCTCACCTAGCTTCACCATCCAGAGGCACCGATGACCAAGAGAACCTACGTACCCCGAACCCCTCACGAACACGCATTCGACCCACTGAGCGGCTGGTGCTCACACTGCCTAACTCGCGACGACGGCCTCGCCCTCAGATACGACGGCAGCCCGATCAGACAAGCACCACGACCGACAACCCCGCCCGCCTCGCCCGAATTGGACTGGTAACGAACATGACCACGACAACCCGCTCCCGCCTCGACATAGAACGCATCAGCTGCTCGAACGACCTCTACGACGCGGCCGAAGCTCTCACGATCGCAACGACGCGATGGAAGCTCGAAGTGCAGCAGCACGGCGCGCAGACGGCGACCCGCGGAATGGCACCGTCGACGCTTATCGACAACCTCGACCGCGCCCGCCGTATCTGCTCCGAACTCGCCCGCCAGGTGCTCACGCTCGGCCGCACCGACGTCGCCACCGCGTACCCCGAGGCCGGCTGGCTACTCGCCCGTGACGCCGACGAACGCCTCGCAGAACGCCACGGGAGGGCCGCAGCATGATTCTCGAATGGCTGCTCACTGTCGTCGGCATCCTGTGCTTCATGGGCGTGCTCGTCGTCGCTGTCAGCGAATGGGAATCGAAGCGATGACGCCCGACGAGCTGAGGGAAGCAGCCGACAGGCTTGCGGTGATCTCGCCGAACCTGAAGCCGGACTCGTTGGATGCCACGGTCATCAGGGCAACTCGCCGCCTGGCCGACGTGATCGAGTACGTCGAGGCACGCGACGACGTAGCGAACTACACCGTCAACGATCGCCTGCTCCGCGTCGCCCGCGGGGAGACCAACGAGAGGGAGGAGCGATGAGCGACGCCGAGCTATTCGAAGACCGGGTGATCGAGTACCGCGTCGAGGGCGATACCAAAACCTTCTACACCCTCGGCGAGGTCACTGCCCATCGACAGAAGCTCGACGGCTTCGCATACGGCCCGAACGAGCGTGCGATCTACTGCCGTGAGTGGGGATCTGTCGAATGGGGATGGCTTAGCGGCCCGCTCAAGTTCGACACCGCATACAAGCGCAGCCATGCCGACGCCCACCGCACCGCCGCCGAGGCTGTCGCGCTCATGTCGGGCGCAACGCCGTGAGTACCGCCGAGCGCCTCGCGACGCCGCGCCAGGTAGCCGAGTGGCTGCAGTGCTCCGAGCGCACGCTGCGTCGCAAGCGTGACCGCGTGCGCGCGGGGGACAAGACCGCGGGCCCGCCGTGGATCGAGCAGGGCCGCAGCATCCGGTACTCGTGGCTCGACGTGCACCGCTGGGCAGCCGGACGACGGATCCGAGGCGGCGAGCATGGCTAGGCGTCACGCGGGCGGATCACGCAATAGCGCGATGACGCGCCTGGTGCTCGAACACTACGGCGTCGAGTGCTATCTGCGCCTGCCCGTCTGCACGTACGTCGCCACCACCCGCGATCACCTGATCCCACTCGCGCACGGCGGCGAAGACTCGCTCGACAACTGCCGCCCCGCGTGCCGCTCATGCAACTCGAAGCGCCAGGACAAGGCCGTCGGCGGGCTCGGCGCGAACATCATGATCGTGGCCGGCCCGCCCGCTGCAGGCAAGAGCACATACGTGATCGACCACGCCCGACCGAACGACGTCATCGTCGACCTCGACCGCCTCGTCGACGCGCTCACACCCGGAATGCGCCGCACGATCGAAGCCCCGCCCCACGTCAAGAACCTCGCGATCAAGGCACGCCGCACCGTGATCAACCAAGCCGTGCGCATGTATACCGCGTGCAACGTGTGGCTCGTGCACGCCCTGCCCACTGCTGCTGACCTCGCCGAGTACCGGGGCAACCGTTGGCCGATCATCATGGTCGACCCCGGCCGCACCATCGTCGAGGAACGATCCCGTGCCGAGCGCTCGCCCCGCATGCTCCGAGTCATCGCCGAGTGGTACGACCTGCACCACGCCGGAGTGAGCGCGGCAGCTGCACGCCACGTCACCGAGTGGGACAGCGACCGACCCGACACGCTGCTCGGCGCACCACCACCCTCGGCCGCACTCATCGAAGCCTCACCGCCCGCGAAGTCGTCATCACGGCCCTGGTGACCCCCGCGTTTCCTGGCATCGACATTCCTGGACACCCTGCGATTCCCCCCGTCTCTCTCTCCCCCAAACCCGGCAAAGAAAAAGAAAAGGAACGAGAAAATGGCCGATCAAGCGGTCGAAACACTGTCGCTATTTGACGATGTTTCACGCGCTCGCGCGAGCTACGGCGCAGGGCCGCTCGAAGCGATGACGACGAGCGAAATCGAAGCGATGAACGCCGTCGATCCATTCGATAGCGCTCGTCGGATGACCGCGCAGATATGCCTATCGCTCGCGCAGAACATCGATGCAGGTAACCGCAAGGGGCGGGCGATCGCGAACGAGGCGAATCAACTCGCGCTGCTACTCGACCAGCTTCGCGGCGACACCTCCGACACCGACCTCGACGAAAGTATCCCCGCAGATGTCCGCGAACTTTTCGACCTTGGCTCCGTTCCCGTCCCGCATGACCACGCCGAGGTACGCGACGCGACGGAACCCTGACCGGCCGACGATCGGCGGTAAGACCGCGGCCGTCGCGGCACTCCGCGGCCGGCCGCTCATCCCCTGGCAGCGATACGTCGCCGACGTGGCGGGCGAAATCGACCCCGCGACCGGGCAGCTGTACTACGGCGAGGTGATCATCACCGTGCAGCGCCAGGCCGGGAAGACCGACCTCGATCAGGCGCACTCGCTCGGCACCTGCCTGCACGGCCCCGGCCGACGCACCTGGTACACGGCGCAGTCGGGGCAGCACGCCTCCGACCACTTCACCGGCCTCGCGAACTACTGGGAAGAAGAGCTCGCCGAGTCGAACGTGCTCCGCCGTGCGTCGCGCACCCCGCGCCGGTCGAATGGATCCCAGGAGCTCCGATTCCTGAATGGGTCGACGTGGCGGCCGTTCCCGCCGACGTCGAACGCGCTGCACGGCAAGCAGGGCGACAAGATCACCGTCGATGAGGCATGGGTGCACACCCTCGCGGGTGGATCCGCGATCCTCGCCGGTCTCGGGCCGACGCTCCTCACGCGCCGCAAAGCGATCGGGCAGCGCCCGCAGGTGTGGAAGCAGTCGACCGAGGGGACGATCGAGTCGACGTGGTTTAACCCGACGCTCGACGAGCAGCGCGCCCGCGACTTTACGCGCGACGACGGCATGCGCGTCGCGTTCTTCGACTTCGGGATCCCCGAGGACGCTGACCCGACCGACCTCAACGTGATCGCGCAGTGGCATCCCGGCTTCGGGCACCTGTTCGATATGACCGAGCTCGAGCAAATGGCCGCGATGTTCGCCGGGGCACCGGGCGAGTTCGCGCGCGCGTTCGGCAACCGGCGCACCGGGTCGAGTGAGCGGATATTCCCCACCCGCGACTGGGAAGCCGCGAAGATCCGCGAGGAGCTCCCGCCCGGCACCGGCGCCGTCGGCGCGGCGTCCGGCGTCGACGGTATCGACGCGACGATCGTCTACGCCGTACGCCAGAACGACCGCATCGTCGTCGAGGTCGCCGACCACCGCCCCGGCACGTCATGGGTTCTGCCGCGGCTCATGGAAATCAAGCAGCGCGCGGGCGACGGCGTGGGAGGCTTCGCGATCGACCGCTACGGCCCGTCAGCGCCGCTCGCCGACGCCGCCGAGCGATCCGGCCTCGACCTCGTGCCACTCAACACGAGCGCCGTGTCGGCATCCGCAGCCAACCTGCTCACCTGGATCACCGAGCCACTGCCCGACGGCGCGCGCGCGTGGCGTCACGTGCCGCACGCGGCACTCGACAACGCCGCCGAGCTCGCTACGCGCCGGTTCGTGCAGGACGGTGCCTGGACGTTCGGACGCCGCCTGTCGGTCGGCTCGATCAGCGCGATCGAGGCTGCGAACGTCGCGACGTGGGCGGTCGATCACCTGCCCGAGAAGGTCACGCAGTTCGTCTTCTGACGGTGGCCGCTCATGGCCGCCTATGTCCGCTCGTGTCCGCTCGTGTCCCCTCACCGCTTGGCAGACCCGCAGCGCGCCCCGCAAAGTCATGTGTATGTCATTCTGGACGCAACTCGGGGCCACTGCCCGCCGCCTGATCGGCGTCGAGGGCGTCGGCAACATCGTCGCGTCGATCAGTGATGACCGGATCCTCGAAGCGATCCAGGGCCAGCGACGGGCCGGCGCGACGGTCGACCTCGCCCTGAGCCTGTCGACCGTGTACCGGGCGATCCAGATTCACGCTGCAGCGGCCTCGCAGCTCCCCATTCGGGTCGAGCGGCGCGGCGCGCGCATCGAGACTCCGGCGATCATAGACGAGCCGTGCTTCGCGATGGATCAGTCCGAGTGGATGGAATACCTCGTGACGTCGATGTATACCCGCGGCGAGGCGTTCCTCCGAATCGTGCGCGCCCCGGCGAACGCGCGGATCCCGTACGAGCCGCTCGAGCTGATCCCCGTGAACCCCGACGAGGTGCAGGTGCACCCGCACCGGACGACGAACGGCAACGACCTGCCCGACACGTATACGTGGCGCGGGCAGGAGTTCACGACGAGCACCATGGCGCACCTGAAGTACATGATCGTCCCCGGCTACACGCGCGGGCTCGGCCCGCTGCAGGCCGCCGCGGTCGAGGTGCAGGGCGCGATCGACGCTCGCGACTACGGCGCCCGCTGGATGACCGAGACCGGCATGCCCGAGGGCATCCTGAGCATGAAAGCGGAAGCCGCGCCCGACGTCGCTCGTGCGAACAAGTACTCGTGGTATGGGCTCATGCCCGACGGCACGCCGATGGATCCCGACGGCAAGCTGCCGAAGCGGGCGATCAAGGTGCTCTCGGGCGGGGCGACATTCGAGCCGCTGCTGCTGAAGCCTGCCGATGTGCAGTTCCTCGACTCGCAGCAGTTCACGACGACGCAGATCGCGCGTCTGTTCGGCGTGCCCGCGTCGCTGCTGCTCGCCGCGGTCGAGGGCAACAGTCAGACGTACGCGAACGTCGAGCAGGACTGGATCGGCTATGCACGCTTCGGCCTCGCGCTCGCGACGCGCAAGATCGACGCCGCCCTGTCGCGGATCCTCCCGCGGGGGCAGAAGGCGCGCGTGGACTTCGCTGGCTTGCTCCGCACCGATACGAAGACCCGCTACGAGTCGCACGAGATCGCCCTGCGCGCCGGATTCATGACGCCCGACGAGGTACGCGCGATCGAAAGCATGCCGGCGCTCACCGACGAGCAGCGCGCCGCGCTCCGCCCCACCGAGACCGAGGTTCCCGCATGAGTAAGCCGATCACCCTGACCGCGTATACCGTCGAGCTCGCCGCCGACAGTGACACGCGCACCATCCGAGGCCGCGTCGCGCTCTACGACACCCCCACCGACGACCGGCGCGGCCTCGTCATCAAATCCGGCGCACTCACCGCACGCCAGCCCCTCGACCGCACGAAGCTGCTCCGCGACCACGACTCGCGCGACCCGCTCGGCTACATGACCGCATTCGACCCCGCAACGCTCGACGCGACGTTCTACCTCCCCGAGGGTGAGAACGGCGACCGCGCCCTCGCCGAGGCGAACGACAAGCTCCGCGACGGCCTCTCGATCGGCTTCACCGTTACCGAGCACTCGTTCGACGACGACGGCAACCTCAACGTGCTCGCGGGCCTCGTCAACGAGGTCAGCTTGTGCGCGATCCCCGCGTTTATCGACGCGGGCGTGCAGTCCGTCCGCATGTCCGCGGCCGACACAAACCCCGACAAGGAGAACAACACCATGCCCGAAGCAACGCTCACGACCGAGACCCTCGACGAGCGCCTCGACGCGCACGCCGCCGACCTCGACCGCCGCATGAACAGCACACTCGCGCAGTTCGACCCCACGCCCGCAGCGCCCGCCGAACTCGCCTGGAACAGCTACGGCGAGTTCGTGCAGTCCCTCGCCCGCCGCGAGCAGACCGCGATCGACTTCTACACCGAGTTCGAGGGCGGCTCGTTCGGCGACACCGGCAGCCCGTCGACGTGGATCGGTGACGCGATCCACTACGTCGAGGCCCGCCGCCCCGTGATCAATCTGTTCACGCGCGACACGCTCCCCGCCAAGGGCATGACGATGGAGTACCTGAAGGAAAACACCGACACGACGCAGGTCGCGAAGCAGGAAGCCGAGGGCGACACGCTCGCGTTCGGCAAGGTCTCGTTGACCTCCGCTTCGACGTCGATCGACACCTATGGCGGGTACACCACCATGTCGCGGCAGACGATCGAACGGGCATCGACTCCGTACGTGTCGACGGCGTTCCGTCGCATGCTCGCAGCGTACGCCCGCGCGACCGAGCTGGCCGTGCGCACGAAGCTGACGACGCTCATCACCGAGCAGGTCGCCGAGGGCAACGCGCTCACCGGCAGCACGGAACTCGGCGCGTACGACTGGCTCGACCTCGTGGTCGACGCCGCCGAGACGATCGACGACCGCGGCTTCGCCCTCGACGGCCTGCTCGTCTCGAAGGACATTTTCAAGCAGCTGATCCGCCTCGAAACGTCGGGCGGCGACCAGTTGGTTCACGTGTCCGGCACTTCTGTCAACCAGGTCGGTTCGATCGACCTGACCGGCCTGCGCGGCGACCTCGCCTCGGTGCAGTTCCGGCTGCTCCCCGGCGCAGCCGACGGCACCGCGGCATTCTTCGACAAGCAGGCATTCACGACGTGGGAGAACGGCAACGCGCCGATGCAGCTCACCGACGGATCCGCGATCGACCTGACCGAGACCTTCGCCTACTACGGCTACCTCGCCGCCGCGTCGCAGTACCCGACGGCGCTCCTCCCGATCGACGGTCTCACGGCGGGCGCGTAATCATGGCTGTGGCACCCGAAGACTTCTATGCGTACGTGAACGCACTGATCGACGAGGATAAGACCCGCGCCGCGGGATCCCTCGACGAGGCAGAAGCGCTCGTGAACGCATTCGTCGGGGAGAGCAACCCGTGGAGGGTGCCACAGCTCGTGATCGACCGTGCGCAGGCCGAGGTCGCGGCCGAGCTGTACCACCGCAAGGGCACTCGAGCGGGGATCGCAGGCTTCGACAACGAGGGCGGCATGCCGTTCCGCGTTGGCGTCGACCCGCTTAAACCCGCCTACCCATTGTTCGCCCCGTTCCTCCCGAGGGCTGTCTAATGAACCCGCTGCTCGACACGACCGATCTCATCCGCCGCGTGCGAACCGCCCTCGACGAGGGCAGCCTGCTCGCGGTCGGCGTGACCGACGAACCGACGAAGGTCGGCCCGCTGTCCGGCCCCGGCGTGATCTACGTCAACCCGCCCGAGCTGTCGTTCCCGCACTACGGCGACGACGTAGACACGACGTGGACTCTCGACGTCATCCAGGGCACGACGCTCAACCTCGACGAAGCGCGATCGTTTATCGGTGACGTGATCGGCGCGCTGCACGCGGGCGGCCTCGCTCTCGACCAGGCGAGGCCGGCCTCGTGGCGCACCGCGCAGGGGGCCGAGATTCCCGCTTACACGCTCACCCTTAACCCCCTCTAGGAGACATCACATTATGGCTAACGCACTCGGGCCGGGCACTCTCACGCTCGGCGCATCAGGAGACCTGCGGCAGTTCGCGGCTCACACGACCGCGACCTCGCTCGTCCCGTCGTACTCCGACGGCGACGTGCTCAACCTTCTCGACGGCAGCACCGAGACCGAGGTCGACGAAGAGACCTGGTCGCTCGAAGGCACGTTCCGGCAGCAGCTCGAAACCGACGCGATCGAGGACTGGTGCCTCACTAACGCGGGGGAGGAAATGACCTTCACCTTCACACCCGTCGACTCGGTGAGCAAGTCGTACACCGGCACGGTGAAGATCCGCGCGGTCAACATCGGCGGCGACGTGAAGACGAAGAACACCTCCGACTTCTCGTTCCCACTCAACGGACGACCGACGATCGGAACGTGACGCCGTGGGCGTTCAGATCCAGGTCAAGGGAGCGACTGAGCTGCAGCGCACTCTACGGCAGGCCGGGGCCGACCTCGACGAGCTGAAGCCCGTCAATGAGAAGGCCGTGAACATCGTCCTCGCTCGTGCCCGGCAGATCGCTCCCGTTCGCTCGGGCGCACTCCGCGACACGCTCCGCATCGGCGTGACGAAGCGCGCGGGCGTCGTCCGGGCGGGCAACAACCGCAAGACCGGCGTCCCCTATGCAGGCCCGATCCACTGGGGATGGCCCAAGCGGGGCATCGCCGCGAATCCATTCATGACCGACGCGGCGCACGACACCGAGCCGCAGTGGTCTCAACTGTACGAACGACACGTCGAGCGGATGCTCGACCGAGTGAAAGGAACATGATGCAGCGATTCAAGCTCACCCTCGTCGACGGGTCGACCCACGTCGTCACCCGCACGATCCGCGACCAGGTGGCCTGCGAGACATACTTCCGGGCGAACAAGCGCTACGGCAGCTTCAGCGAATCCCCGTTCCGTGCGTTGGCATTCACCGCATGGTCGGCCGCGAAGTCGGCCGGGATCGTCAACGTCGACTTCGATCAGTTCCTCGAAGCGACCGACCCGACTCTCGTGTCGCTGCTCGACGTCGAGGGCATCGACGACGAAGACGACGAGGAGGTCGAGGGCCTGGGGGAAGACACCCCCGCGGATCAGTTCGGGAACTGATCTGCGCGCTCGCGATTAAGACCGGGATCCCCCCGAGCGTGCTGATCGCCGAGGATCCGATCGACATTCACACGATCGTCGGGATCCTCGACGACCAGGCCGAACAGCAGGCGAACAGCAGATAGGAGGTGGCACCGTGGCGAAGAAATCCGCGATCCTCGCAGTCAACATCGTCGGCGACGCACGCGACGCGACGAAGGCATTCAAGGAAGCCGAGAAGCGCGCGCGAGCGATGCAGAACACGTTCGAGACGGCCGCGAAGGGCGCGACGGTCGCCCTCGCCGGCCTCGCCGCGGGTGCCTGGCATGTCGCGAGCGTCGCCTCCGAAGCGCAGCAGGCCGCGGGCGCGGTCGAGTCTGTGTTCGGTGCCTCGTCGAAGGCGATCCAGGGGTACGCCGACGACGCCTCGAAGGCGGTCGGCCTGTCGTCGCAGTCATACAACGAACTCGCCGCCGTGCTCGGCTCCCAGATGAAGAACATGGGCCTGTCGGGCAAGTCGCTCACCGACGAGACAAACAACTTGATCGGCCTCGGCGCAGACCTCGCGGCGACTTTCGGCGGCACCACGGCGGACGCCGTGTCGGCCGTGTCGAGCCTGCTCCGCGGCGAACGCGACCCGATCGAACGCTACGGTGTCTCGATCAAGCAGGCCGACGTGAATGCCCGTCTCGCGGCGATGGGCCTGACCGGCCTCGAAGGTGAAGCCGCGAAGGCAGCCGAGCGGCAGGCGACGCTCGCGCTGCTCACCGACCAGACCAGCAGCGCACTCGGGCAGTTCGAGCGCGAATCCGACACGGCAGCGGGTGCCCAACAGCGCGCGACAGCCGAGTGGGAGAACGCGCAGGCGAAGCTCGGCGAGGCGCTGCTCCCGACGCTCGTCGACCTCGCCGGGATCCTCGAAAAGGTCGCGACCTGGGTGGGTCAGAACACCGAGACCGTGACAGCGCTCGCCCTCGCGCTCGGGATCTTCTCGACGGCGCTCGTCGTCGCCCGCGGCGCGCAGATCGCCATGAACATCGCCATGGCGGCGAACCCTGTCGGCCTCATCATCACCGCGATCGGCTTGCTCGTCAGCGCGATCGCGCTGATCGCAACGAACTGGGAAGCGGTCAAGAAGGCCGTCGAGCCGGTCATCACCTGGATGAGCGAGGCGATCGCGAACGTCGTCGGCTGGATCGACGCCGCGATCAACGGCATCGGCTCATTCATCGACGGATTCAAGAGTGGCTTCGGCAACGCGTTTGGCAACCTGTTCGGCGCGAACAACGCGACCGCAAGTGTGGCCTACATGCCCGACACGTCGCGGCTGCTCGGCACGGACTCGCTCATGCGTACGGATGTGTCGCGCCCCTCACTCGCACGCACGACGGCCCGCCTCGGCGCGACGAGCGCGCCCGCGCCCGTGCGCGCAGGCGACACGATCAACAACATTACGGTGAACGGTGCGATCGACGCCGACTCCACAGCACGACAGATCGAGAAGGTCGTGGCGAGCCGCGGTCGCCGGTCGGGCCGAGGCATCCGAGGGGGCACGACATGGCGGCGCTGACCGACGCCCCGAGCGTCTACGTCGACGGAACCGAGCAGTCGGCAGGCTGGAGCCTCACCGAGCGGGCCGTCCTCGACGGCGTAAAGATCACGTGGGGGCGCGAGTCGCACCTCGACAAGGCCAACCCGGCGACCGCG
Organism: Pseudoclavibacter sp.; assembly: GCA_052086425.1. GTDB lineage: Bacteria > Actinomycetota > Actinomycetes > Actinomycetales > Microbacteriaceae > Pseudoclavibacter. The sequence continues at coordinate 11,409 of JBQDJW010000009.1, forward strand.
TACGTCGAGCTACTCGACACCGACGGGCACCTGCAGGGATACAAGTCGCTCGTCGGCAAGACCCTCACGATCTACCGGTCGACGTCCGAGCAGCACGACTGGGCGCTTCGCCTGTTCAACGGCCGCATCGACAAGTTCGACGTCGAAATCCGTTGGATAGCCGACCCCGAGCTGCAGTACAAGCGGCGCGTGTGGGTGCTGAAGATCACCGCATCGGATCGCCTCGCAGACCTCGCCCGCTCGGTGCTCCCCGGCCCAGGCGGCGCGGAAACTGACATCCTGCCGGCCGTGTTCGGCGACGACTTCTGGGGCGGCTTCACCGTCGCCGACGGGTGGCGCTTCGCCGCCGACCAGGTGCGCGCGATCATGAACGCCGGCGCGGATCACGTCGTCGACGCGATCGACTGGCGATCCCCGCCCGACGTACCGGCGAACACGATCGTCGCCCCGATCGAATGGGCCGAGGGCCTGTCGGCACTCGACCTGATCGAAGGACTCTACGCGACACACTCGCTCGGCTTCGCGAACTACGAACCGCACACGAACACCGTTCTGCTCGGGCAGCCGGCCCGCTCCGACGGACTCGCCCTCGTGTACTCGAACGACGTGCTGCACATCAGCGTGCCCGACGGCTTCTCGATCCCCGCGTCGCGCGTCGTGGCGATCGACGGGTACGAGGCGACGACCGGCGTCGACGAGGCGATCGACGTCGTGCAGGTCAACTCGCGCACATTCACAATGCGCACGCAGGGCGACGAAATCGTCGGCGAGACCGGCCGCAAGGTCACCGAGCGGTACGTGCCCGGCGCAGACTTCACCGCAGGCGGCCGGCACGAACTCGCGATCGACGTCGACCTGCTCGGCGGCATCATCGAGTCGGCCGGCGAAGGCCCCGACCCCGACCCGACACCGCCCGACGGAACCTATGCATGGTCGTTCCCGCTATCGAGCGTGACGAGCGAGTACGGCTGGCGCGAGAGCACGAACAGCTTCCACGCCGGCATCGACTTCAGCTATGGCGGGATCGGCGGCGCGGCGATCCACCCCGTCGGGCCGGGCACCGTGTCGCAGGTCGTCAACTGGCACGCCGGCTGGGGCAACTACGTCGTCGTCGACCACGGGGCCGGCCTATCGTCCCTCTATGCGCACATGGTCGCACCGTCGACGATCGGCGTCGGCACGGCCGTCACGACCGCCTCGACGATCGGCAACGTCGGCAACACCGGCAACAGCTTCGGCGACCACCTGCACCTGGAAACCTGGGTCAACGGGCAGCACATGAACCCGCGCGACTGGATGGCAGCGCGGGGCGTCGGCGCGGCTACGAACTCGACGAACGCCGGCGGCGACCCGAACACGGACTTCTCGTGGCCGAACGACGTCGCCGAACGCTACGCAGCCGACCTTGGGCAGCTCACCGGCCTCGCAAACCTCCCGCACGTGCGCATCGACTGGCGAAACTTTCAATACGCCTACGAGGTCGCATATCACTTCATCCGGGCGTGCGTGCGGCCATATGCGATCTACTTCCCCGGCAGCGTGTTCAACACCATGATCGCGGCCGCAGCGCTGCATCAGATCATCGGCGGCGAACTCGTCTACCACGACGGCTGGACGCTCGATGCCTGGCTCGCCCCGGCCCTCGGCCACGGCGACGGTCTGACCGTCGACGAGCTCGTGACGAACGACGTCGCCGAGATTCGCGATTACCAAGACGACATTACGATCGCCGACCTCGGCAACGTAACGATAGGAGCCTCATAATGGGCGGCGTAACCCCTCACGGCATCCGGTATCCCGACGGCGCGAGCAAGGCCAAGAACCTCGGCCCCGAGCTGAAGACCATGGCCGAGGATATTGACGGCGTCTTCACGGACACCTCGACGAGCGGCGTGTGGCGGGGTATCGTCGAAGAAATCGCCGAGGAGGTTGTTCCCGAGGTTCTCGACGATGAAAACGTCGTGCGCGCGTACCCCGACCGGTCCGTGATCTATACCACCCTCGACGCGGTCCCGATGACGTGGACGTACGAGCAGCTGGATGACCCGTACCCGGCAACGGACGTGTACCCCGCGACCGATGTATACCCAGGGTCGTATGAGCCGCGCCCCCGCAAGGGCGATGTGCCCGTGCTCAACCCCCAGGGCAAGCTCGCAGAGTCCACTATCCCGGACGGTTTTCTTACCACCGCGCATGCCCAGGCAATGATCTCTGCGGCTATCGCGGACGCCATCGACTCCCTCCCGGCGCCCGTCGCGGCACAGGTGAGTACACCCACGTTCCGTGCGCGGCTTGCTCGTGCGATCACTCTCAGCGAGCCCCTCGCAGTGGTGATTGCGGGGTCGTCGACGTCGGAGGCGCAACCGGGGTACATCGGGCATCTGACCGAGGCATTCCAGGCGCTCTACCCGGTAGAGGTGCAGACCGCCCCCCAGTGGTCGGATACGGCGACGTTCGCTGAGCACACCACGCCTGGTATCCACGTCTACTCGGCCGGTCAGGGCGGCGCCCGATCGCACAATTACCTCGACGATGCCGAGTCTGACCGTATCGCCGCTCTCAACCCGGCCATCATCCTGCACATGGTCGGCGCGAACGACTACACGGGGCAGGTCCCCCCGTCGACGTATGCCGCGAATCTGCGTGCGCGCGTGCAGTACCTGCGGGGCGTGCTGACGGAGCCGTGTCAGCAGATTTTCGTGCATCCCTACGCGCGCCTTGCTTTCACACCCGCGACGTACCAGTGGGACGCCTACCGGGACGCGATGCACACCGTCGCCGACGAGACCCCGGAGGGCGTATTCACCGACCTGAGCCCCGCCTACGTCGAGAACGGCGTACCGGGTGCTGATCCTCTCGGTCTGATCGGCCCCGACAACACCCATCAGACCGCGGCGGGTTACCGCTTCATGGCAAACCTGATCGCCCTCGCCCTCTCACTTTCCCTCTAACGAAGGAGTACTCCGATGCCCAACACGACTCTCCCCACAAACCGCGGCCCCGGCTCGCCGGGAATCATCAGCGACTCGAACATCGTCCATGCGGAGATCAACCGCCTCTCGCGCGACACGGGGTGGCGGAACGTCACGTCCCTCATCCGCAACGGAGCCAGCGCGACATCCGCCCGCATCCGACGGCAGGACAACCTCGTGATCTTCGAGGTGCACAACCTCAGCGTCGCCGGGGTCTCTGGCGTGGCAGACGGGGTCCCAGTTCAGCTTCTCCTCGCCGGTGAAGAAGGCGCGTCGGACATCAGCTCTAATTTCCTCCCCGGCTACCCGCTACGCGGCCCGGTGATGAAGTCGCTGGCTTCTGGCCTCGAAATGCAGCTGCACGTCGAGGTCCTCTCGGGCGGGGCGCAGTACATCAGTGCGACGTTCTACCAGGGGCGGTCGACCGGAAATCCGCGTATCCAGCTGACGTACTACTGCGACAAGCCGTGGCCGACCTTCCTCCCCTAATGCGTCTAGGCTCACCCCACGGGCGCTGGTCTACTTCCCCGAGGAGGGGCACATGACGATCCTCTGGCCGAACGGCAGCACGACGCCCCCGAACTTCTCCGCCGAGGGGCACTTCGGCTATCGCAACAGCTCGGCCCCGAACGCATCGAAGTTTCACCGTGGCCTAGATATGTGGGGCATCGGCGACGTGCGCGCGATCGCCGACGGCACCGTCGTCGCCGTCGGCTGGAACGCCGGGCACGGTTGGGGCGGCGGCTATCAGGTATGGATCCAGCACGACGGATTCTTCACCCGCACGCTGCACCTCGTCGACGGATCCGCCCGCGTCGCCGTCGGCGATCGAGTTACGGCGGGCCAGTCGATCGGCACCGAGGGTATGACGGGCGCGTACGAAGTGCACGTGCATCTCGAAATCACGCTCGGGCAATGGCACGCCGCCAACACCGGGCAGATCGACCCGAAGGCGTGGTTGTTCGAGCATGTCACGGCATCCGGCTCATCCGGCATCACAGCAACGAAGGGTAACCCCATGGAGACCTACATCCTCCGCAACGACGGCACCGTGTTCCACATCATCGCGGGCATCCAGGCATACAAGTTCACGTCCGTGAAGGACTACAACGACTGGAAGGGCGTCGTCGACACGCAGCGCAAGCAGGGCGCAACTAACCTCATCTCGCCGCCCCGGCTCGGCAAGCTCAAGAAGATGCCCGCTTGGCGGGTCGACGCGCTCCGGAAGCGGTACGGCGTGTGAGCGCGCTCGACCTCGTCGACGTCGCGATCCCGTGGCCGACGGCGATCGTCATCGTCGCGGTGCTCTCGATCCCGCAGCTCGGCGGGTGGATCAGCGCCGCGCGCGCAGGGCAGGCTTCCCGGCGCGCAGTGAAGACGCTCACGACGAACAACGGCGGCAGCCACGTCAAGGACTCGCTCGACCGGATAGAGCACGGTCAGCGGGTCAACACGGCCGCGATCGTGCGCCTCGGCAACCGCCTCGACGAGCACGACAAGCTGCTCGAGGGGATCCACACCGACACCGCAGCCATTCGAACCGAACAGGAGACCTGACATGGCAAACGCCACCGAAACCCCGAACCGCTGGATCCCGCGCCCTGAGATACGGAAGTACGTCTACGCCGTCCTCGCCGCGGTCGGGCCGATCGTCGTGTTCTACGGGCTCGCGACGACCGAGGAAGTCGCGCTATGGCTCGGCGTCGGCGCGACGATCCTCGGGACGCCCACGGGCGCTCTCGCCGCCGCGAACGTGCCGCGCGACTAGATCATCCGAGGCACGCGATCGCGTCTTCAGCACCGGGCTCGCTAGCGTCGAGCTCCTGCCCGTCGACGACGTTCGGCCAGTTCGTGAAGCTCGCCGCATAGCCGTCGACGGCCATGACCGACATCGACTCGTCTGCGAGCGATGTCGTTGCCCACACGCCGATCGCGTCATCGCCGCCCTCGGCCGAAAACGACATCGCGACTAGGTATGCATCCTTCAGCGCGGGGGCCTCGACGGCAGCGAGCTCGACGGGGGACATCGGCACTGTCGTGGCTCCGTCAGCGATTCGCGCCCCGACACCTTCTGCGACATCGAGACATTCGAGCGCATCGGCGGGTGGCTCTGGGGCAGGGGACGAGCACCCGGCCAGCAGGAGTAGTAGTACGGCGGATCCAACGAGCGGCCAACGAGACATGCGACGAGCATATCGG
>JBQDJW010000009.1:16589-17760 GCA_052086425.1 Pseudoclavibacter sp.
GGTCACGCGGCAAGTCGCTCGAGCGGCCGCAGCGCCGCGATGCCCGCGCGCAGCTGCTCGTCGTCGACCTGCGTGTAGATCGCGGTCGTCGCGGGCGACTCGTGCCGCATGAGTTGCTGCACGACGCGCAGGTGCACGCCAGCCCGCACGAGTTCCGTGCCGTAGAAGTGGCGCAGCTGGTGTGGCTTCCCGTCGTAGCCGCACGTCTGCATCGTGCGGCGGATCGACGCGCTCACGGCATGCGAACGCACCGGCCCTGGCCGGGCTGGCGAGGGGAACCACCAGTCGTCGCGGGGCATGTCGCGCGCGAGGATAACGAGGCGCTCATGTAGCGGGATCCGTGCCGTCTTGCCGCCCTTGCCCGTCACGACGATCGAATCGTTGAACCAATCGATGTCGCGGCCGTGGATCTTCGCGACCTCGTGCACCCGCAACCCGGCGTACGCGGCGAGCAGCACGTACGCGCGCCCCGTCTTCGTGCGTGCGCGCCGGATCATCATCTCGACGAGCGGTGGCGCGACGGGCCGGGGGAGTGACTTCGGGCGCTTCGGCGACGGCACCTTCGCGAGCGGGTCATCGGCCCGGCGTTCTGTCTTCACCATCCAGGCCGTGAATGCGCGCAGGCTCGAGTAGTACGTCGTGCGCGACGCAGGGGCCATATCGCGCCGCAGGTACTCGATGACGTCGTCGGCGCCGAACGTGCTCGCGGTCGTGCGGGTCATGGTCAGGAGAGCGCGCACTGTGGCGCAGCGCTCGTCGATAGTGCGGCGCGACAATCCCTGAGCTTCCATCCAGGCGCGCCAGTTTGAGAGCAGTGTGATCACTCACCCGTCATATCGACAGTTGACGGTCAGCGACGACGATCGTTGTCGAGTCGTTGCCGGTCACGCCGTGACGCCGATAGGCGTGACGGGCGCGGGCGTCTCGCGCTCGATTGCCGCGACACGCCGAGCGGGCAGCGGTGTGATGTTCGACTTGTAATGAATAGGTCGTCGGTTCGATTCCGACAGGTGGCTCCGACAGAAAGCCCCGTTCGAACTGAACGGGGCTTTCGTCGTGTGTGTCGCATCACTCCCACACGCTGGGCGCTTCGGCGCGGGCGGCCGGCAGGCGCACGTGCTCGGCCCATTCGTGCACCCACGCGTCGACCTCGGGCATGTCGCCCTCGAGG
>JBQDJW010000010.1:0-2328 GCA_052086425.1 Pseudoclavibacter sp.
GACTCGGGCGCGGTGGTCGGCGCCTGCGCAGCAGCGGAGACCTCAGGCGTCGGGGCGTGCTCGACGGCCTTCGCGGCGGCAGCGTCGACCGCCGCCTCGTCGTGACGCTTGCGCTTGCGGAACCATCCGAACACGGAATCCCCTTTCGTGGGAGCGGGGTGCTGTCGTTCAGTGTTCCCTGGCGCTGGTCCGCGGGCCCGCAGACACGCCGCTGGGTTGCGAGTCGGCGCGGCCGCCTTGGCTAGTTCAGCTCGAGCTCGGCCTCGCGCGCCTCGTCGATGTCGTCGAGCACCGACGCGATGGCGACGGCGACGCCGATGCCCCACGCGATCCACATGAGGGTGAGCTTCCACTTCCGGCGCTGCGTCGCGGTCTGCCGGATCAGCGGCACGACCGAGAAAATCGACGACAGGACCGCGCCGTTGGTGAGGAACTTACGCATCGATGACCTCCGAGGTCGGGTGTTGGTGCTCTCCGCGGCAGCCGTGTCCGCGACGGCCATTCAAGGCTAGGGCAACTCGTGCCACTCCGGGCCGTCGAGAATCGCCGAGCGGTTCGAGACTTTCCAATCGGTCAGGTACGCTCGATCGAGTGACCGAGACGCCGCGCCACGACCTGAATGCCGAGTTGCGAGTCGCCGCACTCGAAGTGTTCGCCCGAGAGGGCTTCGCCGCGACGTCGCTGCAGGACGTGGCGGATCGCGTCGGGTGCACGAAGGCCAACGTGCTCTATCACTTCGGTTCGAAACAGGGCCTGTTCGAGGCGTCGGTCGCCCCGGTCGTCGAGGAATTCGATGCGCTCGTGAGCAGCTTCGTGCCGACCGGCGATGCCGAGTGGGTCGAGTGGGCCGATCGCATGGTCACGTTCATGCTCGCGAACGAGCACGCCGTTTCGATCTTCATCAACCAGGTCGCGTCGCTCCGCGACCAGCCGGTGATCACGCATGTCAACCGCATCCTGTTCGCCCTCGATGACGACGTCGTCGCCCCGGCCGCGCCGACCGAGGCCGAGCGGGCCGCCATGATGCGCCGCCAGATCGCGGTCGCGGGCGCCGCCTACCTGATCGCCCAGCGGGGCAATGTCGCTCTGACCGCCGCGCGCGATCCCCTCGACGACGTCGACTTCGCCGTGCGCGTGCGAGACGCCGTGCACGGCATCGTCGTAGCGGGCGGCGTCGGAGCACCGCCCGACCCGCAGGCTCCCCGTGAACCAGCCGCGCCGATTCTGGAAGGTCGATAACCCGTGGCGCTCATCCTCTACCGAATCGGTCGCTTCTCGTTCCACAACCCGTGGCGGGTGATCGTCACGTGGCTCGCGCTGCTCGGCGCGGCGCTCGGCGTTGGCGTCGCGCTCGGCGGCGAGATGCAGGAGTCGTTCGACATTCCCGGCACGGAGTCGCAGGAGGCGCTCGACCGCCTGAACAGCGTGTTCCCAGAGGTCGCCGGCGCGAGCGCGACGGTCGTCGTCGAGGCGCCCGTCGGCGAGTCGGTCGAGGGCGCCGTCACATCGAGCGCGATCGACGCCGCCGTCGACGGCATCGGCGACATCGACGGCATCGCGCAGGTCGTTTCGCCGTTCTCCGAGTATGCGACGGATGCGATCAGCGCCGATTCGCAGGCGGCCATCATCCAGGTGCAATTCGACGGCGACACGACCGAGGTGACCGAGGGGCAGAAGTCGCAACTCATCGAGGCGGCCGAGCAGGCGATGTCCGGCGGTGCGACGGTCGCGTTCAGCGGCTCCATCTTCGAAGACCTCGAGTACGGGCTCACGGTCACCGAGGCGATCGGCGTCGTCTTCGCCGCGTTCGTGCTCATCGTCGCATTCGGCTCGGTGCTCGCCGCTGGCCTGCCACTCGTCGCAGCGCTCTTCGCGGTCGGTACGACGATGGGCGGCATCCTCATCGTCACGAGCATGACGTCCGTCTCGAGCGCGACCCCACTGCTCGCCGTCATGATCGGCATCGCCGTCGGCATCGACTACGCCCTCTTCGTGCTCTCCCGTCACCGGCACCAGCTCGCGAACGGCCTCGAGCCCGATGAGTCGGCGGCGACCGCCGTCGGCACCGCGGGCAACGCCGTCATCTTCGCCGGCGTCACCGTCATGATCGCGCTGGTCGGCCTCCTCATCGTTGGCATCCCATTCCTCGCCGTCATGGGAATCGCGGCGGCGATCGCCGTGTTCCTCGCGATGGCCGCCGCCGTGACGCTGCTTCCCGCCCTGTTCGGACTCGCGGGGGAGCGGCTGCGCCCGAAGGCGGGCTCGCGGGCGCACCGGCGCGAGACGGGAGCCGACGCGAAGCCGACCATGGGTCGCCGCTGGGTTCGC
>JBQDJW010000010.1:2338-11749 GCA_052086425.1 Pseudoclavibacter sp.
GGGGGTTCGTCGTGCTCGTGATCGGCGGCCTCGGCGCCGTCGCACTCCCGGCCCTCGATCTGCACCTCGCGCTGCCGTCGGCCGCGGGCGAGCAGCCGGGCACCATCGCGCGCGACGGCTACGACGCCGTCGCCGAGCACTTCGGCGAGGGCGCGAACGGCCCGCTGGTCGTGATGCTCGACATCACGCGCGCCGACAACGACACGCTCATGGACGACCTTGCGGCGGTCGCGAGCGACGTCGCCGGCGTCTCGGGCGTCAAGACCGCCGGCGACGCCCTTCCCAACCCGACAGTCGACTCCGCGATCATCCAGGTCGTGCCGACGACGGGCCCGTCAGACCCGGCGACCCTCGAGGTCGTCAACGGGTTGCGCGACCTCGCACAGCAGATCGAGGACGAATACCAGATCGGCCTCAGCGTCACGGGCTACACGGCCGTCGCCATCGACATCTCCGACCGCCTCGATCAAGCCCTCGTGCCGTTCGCCCTCGTCGTCGTCGGGCTCGCGTTCGTGCTGCTCACGATGGTGTTCCGATCACTGCTCGTGCCGCTGAAGGCGGCGCTCAGCTTCCTGTTGAGCATCTTCGCCGCGTTCGGAGTCGTCGTCGCGGTCTTCCAATGGGGCTGGTTCAGCGACGCCATGCACGTCGTGCCAGGCCCGATCATCTCGTTCATGCCGGTGCTGCTCATGGCGATCATCTTCGGACTCGCCATGGACTACGAGGTGTTCCTCGTCTCCGGGATGCGCGAGGCGCACGTGCGCGGAGAGAAACCGCGAGCGGCGATCGAGCACGGCTTCGCGCACGGCGCCAGGGTCGTCACGGCGGCCGCGCTCATCATGTTCTTCGTGTTCGCGGCGTTCGTGCCCGAGGGCGCCGGCGTGATCAAGGCGATCGCGCTCGGGCTCGCCGTTGGCATCGCGTTCGACGCGTTCCTCGTGCGGATGACGCTCGTGCCCGCCCTCATGGCCATCATGGGCAAGTGGGCCTGGTGGCTGCCGAGATGGCTCGACCGGATGCTCCCGGAGCTCGACATCGAGGGCGAGCACCTGCGCCACCACCGCGACGACGCAGGCTGGGCGCTCGCGTCGGTCGAGCACGCGTCGATCGGCGCCGAGAAACTCGTGTGCGGCGATGCGCGCTTCTCGCTCGGCCCCATCAGCTTCGAGGTGCCCCACAGCGCCGTGCTCGTGACGCAGGGCATCGATGACGACCGGCGCGTGTTCGCCGCGACCCTCGCCGGGCGGTTGACCCCCGCGCGCGGCCGCCTGCACGTGCTCGGCCGCGCGCTCCCCGGCGATGCCGCCCAGGTGCGCGGGCTCGTCGCGACGGCCTCGCTCGACGTGCTGCCAGAGCGCGGCGAGTCCGCGACGGTCGCAGACCTGCTGCAGGAGCGACTCGTCCGCGTCGGCGAGCCCTCCGGCCCGGCCGCCGTTCGCGCGCTCGTCGACGACGTGACGGCCGCGATGCACGCGATCGGCGCATCCGACCCGACCATGGCGCTGAACTCGCGCCTCGCAGACCTCGACCCGATCGCCCGCGCGCTCGTCACGGCGCAGCTCGCGCTCGCCGAGTACCCGAGCGTGCTCGTCGCCGACCTCGGCGCGCTCTCGACGGGACCGGCAGCGAGCGAGAACGTCGGGACGATCATCGACGGCCTCACGCGCGTCGCACCGACTGACGTGACGCTCGTCGTCGGCGCGTCGCTCGGCCTCGACGTGCTCGGCGTCGCCGAGCACGTCACGAACACGACCCGCCCCATCGCCTGGCTCGAACTCGAGCCGGGCGCGACCGCCGAGTTCATCCGCAGGGCCGACGCCGTCACGAGCCCTGACGTCTCGCGGCCGGCCCTCCCCGTCGGCACCGCGGGCGAGCGCGACGACGACGTCTGGTCGCCTGACGACTTCGCGTTCGCCGAGCACACCGTGACGGTCGGCTCGGGCCGAGCCGACCCCGACGTCGCCGTGAGCGGCGCCACCCCAAGCGAAACCTCCTCAACCGGACCCGTGACCGATTCACACGGAAAGGACCTGCTCCGATGACCGGCCGACCGAGCTCACCCCGTACCGCAAGCGCCGAGGCTCCTGAGGAGCGGACGCGCAGGCGCCGCAACCTCATCCTCGCGATCGCCCTGCCGATCCTGCTCGCCGTCGTCTACCTGGCGGGTATGTCGGCGGCCGACGCCCGCAGCAGCCAGATTCCTGCGCTGATCGTCAACGAAGACCAGATGGTCGAGCAGGAGGCGGCCGACGGCACGACCTCGCAGGTCGTCGCGGGCCGTCTGCTCGTGTCGCACCTCATGTCGCCCGAGAACTCGTACGGATTCGACTGGCAGCTCGCCGACAGGCAGACCGCCGTCGACGCGCTCGCCCGCGGCGACGCCTATGTGGTCGTGTCGATTCCGTCGAACTTCTCGGCGAGCGTCGTCTCGCTCGGCACGAGTTCGCCCGAGCAGGCGCGCATGCAGATCACGACCGATCAGGCGCACGACTACTTGTCCGGCCAGGCCGCGTCGGTATTGGCGGATGCTGCGGTCGCCCAATTCGGCCAGAGCGTCACGCAGATGATCGCGATCGGGCTCGTGCAGGGCTTCGACGCGACCGGCGGCGGGTTCCAGGATGCGGCGGACGGCGCCAGCCAGCTCGCCGAGGGCGCCGGCGACCTCGAGAACGGGTTCACGAGCTACACGCAGGGGCAGGCCGAGATCACCTCAGGCTTGAACGCGGCGGCCTCTGGCGCCGATGAACTGGCGAACGGCGCGGCGCAGTACGTCGGAGGCGTCGACGAATTCGCGACCGGAGCATCGGAGTACGCCACGGGCGCGGGCGAATTCGCGGATGGCGTCACCGAATTCGTCGGCGGGGCACAGGACCTTCTCGGCGGCCTCGGCGAGTACACCGACGGCGTCGGCGCCGTGACGAATCAGCTCGGCGCCGCGAGCACTTCGGCGGCCGAACTCTCAGCGACGGCGGCCTCGGTCGTGAACGCGACGAGCGGGTTGCAGGCAACGGCCGACAGCATCGCGGCATCCGAGGCCTCGTACGAGACCGACGTGCGACCGGGGCTCGAGTCGATCAGCAGCAATGCGTCGACGCTCGAGGGGCTGTGCGCGTCGCTGCCGGAGATCGAGCAGCAGGAGTCGTGCTACGCCTCGACGTCCGCGATCCAGGGCGCGGCGGGCGACACGACCACGATGTTCGACGGCGTCTTCGACAACGACTTCGGCCAGGTGTCGTCGGCCATCGACGCCGCGTCGACGCTGCAGGCGCAGGCCGACGACGTCGCGGGCCAGGTCGGCACGGCGAACGGCACCGCGCAGGCGGTCGACGCCGCCAGCACCGATCTCGCCAACGGTGCTGCAGGCCTCGCCTCCGGGGCCGCCCCGCTGCTGGAAGGCGCCTCGACGCTCTCGTCGTCCGCCGAGCAGATCACGTCGGGCGCGACGCAGTTGCAGTCTGCAGGCGCCGAGGTCACCAACGGCACGAACGAGCTCGCCGACGGGATCGGTCAGCTTGCGGATGGGCAGACGCAGCTCGCAGAATCCAACCCGGCGCTCGCGAACGGGCTGCTCGGCCTCGCCGACGGTGCCACCGACCTCGAGAGCGGACTGCAGTCGGGCGCCGAGTCGGCGAGCAACCAGGTCGGTGACGCCGACAGCTACGCGGACGTGCTGGCGCACCCCGTGACGGCGGACGTCACGTCGCAGCACGACCCGCGATTCGGCGGGATGCTCGCGGCGCTGGCCGTGCCGCTCGCGGCGTGGGTCGCGGCGTTCGTGACGATTCTCGCGCGGCGACTCATCTCGCCGGAGGCGCTCGAATCGACCGCCTCGACCTCGCGCCTCGTGCGCCAATCGCTGCTGCGCGTCGGTATTCCCGTGCTCGCCGTAACGCTCGCCGTCGGCCTCGTCGCGCACATCGTCGGCGCGCCGTGGGGTGGCATCCTCGGCACGATCACGCTCGGCACGCTGCTCGTGTTCGCGGTGACCGGGATGCACCTGCTGTTCGTCGCGCTGTTCGGTCGCCGCGGGGGAGCGATCGCCTCGATCGTCGGCCTCGCCCTGCAGCTCGCGACCCTGCGGATCATCCTGCCGATCGACATGCGCGCGGGCTGGGCCGAAGTGCTCGCGACGATCGCCCCGGTCTCGCACGCGTCGGCGGGGCTGCAGCTCATCTACGCGGGCGGGAGCGCCGGCGCGATCGTCACCTCGTATATCGCGCTCGCACTGATCGCCGGCATCTCGTGCGCTGCCGCGTGGCTCGTGTACGAGCGCAAGCGTCGCACGAGCATCGAGCGCATCGTGAATCTGAGCGGGGTGGGCAGGCGCCTGCAACCCGGGGACGCCGCGTAGGCATCTGGGGCGCCCCGGAGGCCTCTGGGCGCCCCGAGGTGCCCGGTCGTCGGGCTCGCCGCCTATGCGGCGGCGGGCCCGGCGGGAACGTCGAGCCGCAGGTGCTCGCGCGCGAACGCGAGTGTGCGCCGCAGCTTCTCGATGCGCTGGGCCTCGCTCGTCGCCGTGCCGGTCTTGACCTCGGCGACGACGTGTCCTGACCAGTCGGTGTCGGCGAGGTACTGCAGCGTCTCGGCGACCGGCTGGCCGCCGTCGCCTGGCAGCAGGTGCTCGTCGAACACCTTCCCGTTGGCGGCGGGCGCCTGCCCGTCGCACAGGTGCACGTGGCGCAGGCGATCGCCCGCCGCGATGCACATGTTCAGTGCGTCGTCGCCCGAGAGGGCGGCGTGCGAGAAATCGATCGTGACGGCGTCGCAGTCCATCTCGACCGGGTTCGTGCCGGGCAGGTAGGCGCGCAGGGCGCGGCCAGACACCTTCCACGGGAACATGTTCTCGACGGCCATCTCGACGCCCGTCTCCTCCTGGATCCGGCGCACGATCGTCAAGAACCGCTCGGCGTAACCCTGCTGCCAGCGAAACGGCGGATGCACGACGACCGTCGACGCTCCGACGTCGCGGGCCAGTTCGGCTGAGCGGACGAGCTTCTGCTCGGGGTCGGTGCCCCATACGAACTGCGTATAGAAGAGGACGGGCGCGTGGATCGACAGCACCGGCAGCTGGTGCTTGTCGATCTGCGCTTTCAGAAGGTCGGCCGAGCGGCTGGCCTGCTCGGTCGCGACCATGACCTCGATGCCGTCGAAGCCGACCTCGGTCGCGATGCGGAAGGAGGAGGCGATGGGTTTCGGGAACGTGCACGAGGTGCTCATGCCGACGGAAATCATGCGGGCGACCCTACTCCCGGAAGATCATCGCGAAGTGACGGGGAGCATCCGGTCGCCATCGCCATCGCCATCGCCATCGCCATCGCCATCGCCGGCGTCGCGGTCGCCGTCGCCGTCGCCGCCGCCGCTGCGGCTGTCGCTGCCGGTGCCGCCTGGACTCGCGGATGCGCGGGGCCCGTACGTGAGGCGCCGCAGCAGCCACTCGAGGGGACCCGGCGCGTCGATGCGGTCGAGGATGACCGCGCCGATGAGGGTCACGAGCCAGATGCCGATGGCGACGAGTGCCATGCCTGCCGTGCCGAGCACGCCGCCGAGGCCGAGCGTCCAGGCGGGGAGCAGCGCGAGCATGAACACCGACTGGGCGACATAACCGCTCAGCGAGCGTCGGCCGAGGGCGCTCAGCGCCCGAAGCGGGGCGGGCGTGCGTCGTGTCGGGTCGGCGGCGCGACGCCGCTCGACACCCGACACCGCGAGGGCGATCGCGATCGCGTAGGCGGGCCCGGCAACGAGACCCGTGACGCCGTGCAGCATGCCGTACAGCAGGTAGATCGGCGCCGGGCCCGCCTGTGTGAGGAAGCCGATCGCGATCGGCAGGCCGCCGAGCACGCCGAGCGCGATGCCGCCGAACGCGAGCATCCGCGCCAGTCGCGCGCGCTCGAGCGGGGCCTCGAGCAGGCGCATCCGCGCGAAGAGGAGGCCGAGCATCATGACGGGCAGCATCGAGATGGCCGCGAGAGGTGCACCGAAGACGGTGATGGCACCGAAGAGGACCTGCTCGGCGAGGTAGCCGCCGAGAAATCCTTGCTGCGGGCCGCCGTCCCCGGTCACGCTGCCTGAGACGGTCGCCCCGTCCACCGCGCCGAAGATGGCGAGGTCCGAATAGACGATCGCGTCGCTGCCGCTGAGGGGCGCGAACACGAGCATCGAACATCCGAAGACGATCCACAGCACCCGGTTCGAGGCGCGCACGAGTGCGACGAGCAGCAGCCCCGCGAGGGCGTATGTCGTGATGATGTCGCCCGAGAACAGCAGGATCGCGTGCCCGACACCGATCGCGAAGAGCCATCCGTTGCGGCGGAGCATCAGGTTTCGCGCCCGCGGCCACGGGGTCCCGCGCCCCTGCTCGCGCGACACGAGCTGGTGGATGCCGTACGCGAACAGGAACGCGAACAGCGGGAATGAGCGACGGTCGATGAACAGGGCCCCGAGCGCGTCGACGATGCGATCGGCGAGCGAACCGTCGAGCGGGCGCATGAGCGCCCCGATCTCGTGGCCGAACAGGTAGGTGGTCGTGTTCGCGAGAATGATGAACAGGAGCATGAAGCCGCGCGCGACATCCGGGGCGAGCGCGCGCGCGGAGTTCGGCGTCGGCGCAAGGGCGGTACCCGACGGCGGGGCCGGATGCTCCGGTGCCGTCGGCTGGACGGGCGGCTGAGAAGCGCTCATGCCCCCAACGTATCTGCGCGCCTTAACAGAGCGAAGTCCAAGCGGGGACCGGAGCGCCGTCACTGGCCAATGCATCGGCAGAAGCCCTCGCCGGTGTCAATCGGCTCTCAGGGAATTGCTAGACTTGATGGAGCGCTGCGCTCGCGCAAAACCGGCTGGGAAGGAGCATCCGTTGTTGCTCCTCCTCATCGCCTTCGCCGTTGTCGCGGCCGTGCTGCCATTCGTTCGCCGGTGGCTGCGCAACGGCATTTTCCTCGTCGGTGCGGGCGTCGCAGCGATCGCCTTCGTCGTCACGATCTTCCAGGCGCCCGTCGTACTGGCGGGCGGCGAGGTGACCGAGTCGCTCGCGTGGCTGCCGGACATGGGCATGAACCTCGACCTGCGGGTCGACGTGCTCAGCTGGGTGCTCGCGCTCATCGTCACCGGCGTCGGCGCCCTCGTGCTCGTGTATTGCGCGCGCTACTTCAAGGCCGACGAGCCCGACCTCGGGCGCTTCTCAGCGATCCTGCTCGCCTTCGCCGGCGTCATGTACGGCCTCGTCATCGCCGACAACCTGTACCTGATGTTCATCTTCTGGGAGCTCACGAGCATCTTCTCGTACCTCCTCGTCGGCCATTACACGGGCAGACGCGCCAGCCGGGGAGCCGCACTGCAGGCCCTCATGGTGACGGTCTTCGGCGGCCTCGTCATGCTCGTCGGCATCGTCATGCTGCACGCCACCGCCGGCACGCCGCTGCTGAGTGAAATCATCGCGAACCCGCCCGCGTTCGACGGCGCGGGCGCGGGGCTCGTCATCACGGCCATCATGCTGATCCTGGTCGGCGTCGCGACGAAGTCGGCGCTCGTCCCGTTCCACTTCTGGCTGCCTGGCGCCATGGCGGCACCCACCCCCGTGAGCGCGTACCTGCACGCCGCCGCCATGGTGAAGGCCGGCATCTACCTCGTCGCGCGCCTCGCCCCCGGATTCGCCGAGATGCCGGGCTGGCGCGAAGTGCTGATCACCTTCGGCGTGTTCACGATGCTCGTTGGCGGCTATCGCTCGCTGCGGCAGTTCGACCTCAAACTGATCCTCGCCTACGGCACGGTCAGCCAGCTCGGGTTCATCACGACGGTCGTGGCGTTCGGAACGCACGACTCGGCGCTCGCGGGCCTCGCGCTCGTGATCGCCCACGCCTGCTTCAAGGCGGCACTCTTCCTCATCGTTGGCATGATCGACCACCGAACCGGAACGCGCGATATCCGCAAGCTCTCCGGCCTCGGCCGCTCGGCGCCGCTGCTCGTGGTCGTGACGACCCTGGCGCTCGCCTCCATGTCTGGCCTGCCGCCGCTCTTCGGCTTCGTCGCGAAGGAGGGCGTGCTCGCCGCGTTCCTGCAGACGGCCATGCTGGGGGATGCGTGGGGCTGGGTCGCGCTCGTCGGCGTCTCGGTCGGCAGCGTGTTCACGGTCGCGTACAGCCTGCGCTTCCTTTGGGGCGCGTACTCGCGCAAGCGCGACGTCGAATCGGTGCAGTACGTGCCGGAGCACCTCGACTTCATGCTCTCGCCCATGCTGCTCGCCGTCGCTTCCCTCGCGCTCGGGTTCATGGGTCCGCTCGTCAACGTGCCTGCCGCGCACTATGCCGAGACCCTTCCGGCCGTCGACCCCGAACATCCGGCCTATCTCGCGCTCTGGCACGGGTTCGAGGCGCCCCTGTTCATCTCGATCGGCACGATCGTGCTCGGGTCGGTGCTGTTCGGGTTCCGCGCGACCATCTCGCGCCTTCAGGAGCGTGTGCCCGCCCTCGTCGAGAGCGCTCGGGGCTACTGGGTCGCGATCAACATCGTCGACCTCGCGGCGGCGCGCGTGACCGCGATGACGCAGCGCGGCTCGCTGCCCGTCTACGTCGCGACGATCATCGTCGTGTTCGCGCTGACCGCGGCCGTGACGCTCTCGATCGCCGACTGGCCGGCGCTGCCGCCGATCGAGTGGAGCTGGGCGCAGATCGTGATCGTCGTCGTCATGGCGGTCGCGGCAGTCGCGGCGACGCGCTCGCGCAAGCGATTCCAGGGCGTCGTGCTCGTCGGAGTGACCGGGTACGGCATGGCCGTCATCTTCGCCCTGCACGGCGCGCCAGACCTCGCGATCACGCAGGCGCTCGTCGAGACGATCTCGCTCGTCGTCTTCGTGCTCGTGCTGCGCCGCCTTCCGGCCCGCCACCTCGAACGCAAGAACAATCTGCCAACGGTCGCGCGCTGGGGCATCGGGCTCGGCGCCGGCCTCGCGCTCGGAGCGCTCGCGCTGTTCGCGATCTCCTCGCGGCAGGTCGCACCCGACTCCGTCGCCTTCCCCGAGCTCGCGTCGGTCGGCGGGCACGGTCAGAACATCGTCAACGTGACGCTCGTCGACATCCGCGCGTGGGACACGATGGGCGAGCTGAGCGTGCTCATCGCCGCCGCGACCGGCATCGCGAGCCTCATCTACCTGAACACGCGCTATGCGAACCAGATGCCCGCGGCGAAACTGAAGCAGAAGCGGAAGAAGTTCTCGCTGACGGCCTCGCCGATCACCGACGCGATCCAGCTGCCCGCGGGCGGCGCGCAGCAGGGGAAGCCCGCGGCGAAGGGGCCGGAGCACCAGAAGGTGTGGCTCCTGGCGGGGGGGGGGGGGGCGCCCGCGCACCGCACCAACCGGCGGGGAGACGTGGGGGGCCGCGGCGAGCCCGCCCGGGGCAAAGCCGCGCGAAGCCAGGTGTT
>JBQDJW010000010.1:11759-16922 GCA_052086425.1 Pseudoclavibacter sp.
CTCCTGGCGGGGCGCTCGCTCGCGCCCGAGAACCGCTCGATCCTGCTGGAAGTCGTCGTGCGCCTCGTCTTCCACGCGCTGTTCATCGCCTCGCTCTTCCTGTTGTTCTCGGGGCACAACGAGCCTGGCGGCGGCTTCGCCGGCGGCATCGTCGCGGGACTCGCCATCGCCACCCGCTACCTCGCCGGTGGGCGCCACGAGCTCGACCTCGCCATGCGCATCGACGCCGGTCGTCTCCTCGGCATCGGTCTGCTGTTCGCGACGATCACCGCCCTCGTTCCCGTGCTGCTCGGCGCAGGTCCGCTCGCGAGCGCCTACATCGACACAGAGATTCCGTTCGTCGGCGACTTCGTGTTCGTCTCGTCAACATTCTTCGACATCGGGGTCTACCTCATCTGCATCGCTCTCTCGATCGACATCCTGCGCTCCCTCGGCGGCGAGGTTGATATCCAGGCAGAGGAGTCGGGCGCCGACGAGGGATCCAAGAGCGCCGACGACGAACTTCAGGTGACGCCTGGAGGTGATCGCGTGTGACGATTTCACTGCTGCTGTTGATCGCCATGGTGGTCCTCTTCGCCTCCGGCATCGCCATGATGCTCGAACGCAGCCTGACCCGCATGGTGCTCGGCTTCCTGCTCGTCGGCAATGCCACGAACATCCTCATCTTCTTCATGTCCGGCAGCTTCGGGGCAGCCCCCCTCTTCGACCCCGATCTCGATCCGGCCGACTACAGCGACCCGCTGCCGCAGGCGTTCATCCTCACGGCGATCGTCATCACCTTCGGCACGACCGCGTTCCTGCTCGCCCTCGTGTACCGCTCGTGGCGCCTCGCTCAAGCCGACACCGTCGAGGACGACGAGGAGGACATCGCGATGCGCTCCATCGACGTCACGGCTGACGACGAGACGTTCGATGAGGAGGACGCGGGCGACACCGAGTTCGGGTCGCTGGCAGAGGCGGCCGTCTCGACCGCGACGGGGCCGATCGACCTGAGCGAACTCGGGTACGTCGCCGAGCATCCGAAACCATCGAACGATACGCAGGACGACGGGGGGAGTCGCGCATGACCTGGCTCGTCCCCCTTATGGTGCTCGTGCCGCTCATCGGCGCCGCCGTCACGCTGACGGCGGCTCGCAAGCAGCGCCTGCAGGTCGTGATCGCGTCGGCGACGATGGTGATCTCGCTCGCAGTGAGCATCGCCCTGCTCGTCGTCGTGCACGTCGGCGGCGACACGCTGGTCATGCAGGCGGGCGGCTGGCTCGCGCCGTTCGGCATCTCGATCGTCGTCGACCGGCTGAGCGCGCTCATGGTCGTCGTGTCGTCGATCGTGCTGCTCGGCGTCATGGCGTTCTCGATCGGGCAGGGCAGCACCGACGGCGACGACGAGACGCCGATCTCGATCTTCTACCCCACGTACCTCGTGCTCGCCGCCGGCGTCTACAACGCGTTCGTCGCGGGCGACCTGTTCAACCTCTACGTCGGCTTCGAGATCCTGCTCGTCGCGAGCTTCGTGCTCATCACGCTCGGCGGAACGGCCGCCCGCATCAAGGCGGGCGTGACCTACATCATCGTCAGCCTCATCTCGTCGATCCTGTTCCTCGCGGCGATCGCGCTCGTGTACGGCGCCGTCGGTACCGTGAACATGGCCGAGATCGCCGTGCGCGTCGCCGAGCTGCCGCAGGAGACGCAGACAGTCCTGCACCTCGCGCTCCTCATCGCCTTCGGTATCAAAGCGGCGCTCTTCCCGCTGTCGTTCTGGCTTCCAGACTCGTACCCGTCGGCGCCTGCGCCGGTGACGGCCGTCTTCGCAGGTCTGCTCACGAAGGTCGGCGTTTACGCGATCCTGCGCACCGAGAGCCTGATGTTCGCGTCGAACGACATCAACACCATGCTCATCATCGTCGCGATGCTGACGATGATCGTCGGCATCCTCGGCGCGGTCGCGCAGGCGGGTATCCGCAGGATGCTGTCGTTCACGCTCGTGAGCCACATCGGCTACATGATCTTCGGCATCTCGCTCGGCTCGGCCGCCGGCTGGGCCGCGACGGTGTTCTACATCACGCACCACATCATCGTGCAGACGACCCTGTTCCTCGTGACCGGGCTCATCGAGCGCATCGCGGGTACCTCGTCGATCACGCACCTCGGCGGCATGCTGAAACGCGGGCCGCTCGTCGCATTCCTGTTCTTCGTTCCGATGCTGAACCTCGGCGGCATTCCGCCGTTCTCGGGCTTCATCGGCAAGGTCGGCCTGTTCACGGCGGGCGGCGAGGTCGCGACGCCGATCATCTGGGCCGGCATCGGCGTCGGCGCACTCACGAGCCTGCTGACGCTGTACGCCCTGACCCGCGTCTGGAACCTCGGCTTCTGGCGCAGGCAGGACGAGGTCGAAGACTTCCAGTCGACGCTGACCGACCGGGTCGTCGACACGCCGGAATCCGCGCAGATGACCGAGACCCGGGACTCGTCGCGGATCATGACCGGCACGACGGCACTGATGGTGGGCATCACCGTCGCTCTGACCGTGTTCGCCGGGCCCATCTACGACATCGCTCAGGCCGCCGCCGAGAACTTGCACGGCAATGAGACGTACATTGACGCCGTCGATCCGGTGTCGCCAGAGGACGCGATCGACGACGTGCATGACGGCGGTGATCACGGATGAATTTGACACGATTCGACTACGGCCTGATCGAGCACCCGACCGAGCGGCAGGTGCGGCGCCACAACTTCCGCACGCAGGTGCCCCTGTTGATCGCGCTGCTCGCGCTCTGGCTCGTGCTGTGGGGCCACGTCGACGTGATCAGCGTCGTCACGGGCATCGCGTTCAGCGCGATCGCCGTCCGGGTGTTCTACCTGCCGGCCGTCGCGCTGTCTGGCCGCTTCAATCTGCTGCGCGCGCTGATGTTCTTGGCCCGCTTCATCTGGCACCTCACGATCGCGTCGTTCCAGATGGCGCTGCTCGCCGTGAAACCCGGGCGCCTGCCCCGCAACTCGATCGTCGCGGTGCGGCTGCGCAGTCGGAGCGACTTCATCCTGACGCTGACCGCCGAGGTGACGATCCTCATCCCCGGATCGGTCGTCGTCGATGTCGACCGCACCCGCTCCGTGCTGTATCTGCACCAGCTCGCAGCCGAGAGCGACGCGGACGTCGAACACGCGCGCGACCAGGCGCTGCGCACCGAGCAGGAGCTCGTGCTCACGCTCGGGTCGCGCGACGACATCTGGCGCGTCAACCGCGATCGCATCGCGACCGGCCGCCGCCCGGTCGGCCAGACGCCGCCGCAGCGGGCGCACGAGCAGCTGCGCGAGCAGCAGCTCGCCGACCGCCGGTCGGCGCAGTTGACGACGACCGGCTCCAGCCAGACCGACGACGAGCTCGAGGACGAGCTGGCGCGGGAGGCCGAGGCGGCGCGCCGTGGCGAGACCGACATCGAGGGGGCGGGCGAATGACCGCGCTCGACATCGTCCTGACCGTGCTGTGGGGGATCATCGGCGTCGCGTTCGCCGTCGGCGGCGTCCTGTCGCTGTGGCGCATGGTGATCGGCCCGACCATCATCGACCGCATGGTCGCGTCCGACACGATCCTCACGATCATCATCTGCCTGCTCGGAGCCGACATGGTCATGCGCGGCCACACAGAGTCGCTGCCGCTCATGCTCGTTCTCGGCATGACGGCGTTCATCGCCTCGGTCGCGGTCGCGCGCTACGTGTCGCGGCAGGACAAATCACACGACGGCGTCGACAGCGATGGGCTGGGAGGCGGATCGCACTTCGACGGCGCCGGCGTCGCCGACGGATCGGGCGACGACGGCTCCGTGCCGGGGTACGACCACGACGCCGCCAGGAACGCCGCCGACACGGGCATCATCGAATCGACGACGATCGAGCGGGAGGGCCTGCGATGACCCTCGAACAGAGCCTCGACCTCGCAAGCGCGCTGCTCGTGCTCGTCGGCGCGCTCCTCTCGTTCGCCGCCGGCCTCGGTCTCATGCGGTTCAGCGACCTGCTCATGCGCATGCACGCGCAGACGAAACCGCAGGTGTTCGGCCTCTTGTGCATCTTGCTCGGCTTCGCCCTGCAGCAGACCAGCGTGTCGACGATCCTCTTCCTCCTGCCGATCGTGTTCTTCCAGATGATCACGACGCCCGTCGCCGCAGCGACGCTCGCGCGAGGCGGGTACCGCAACGAGCACTTTCCGCGCGAGGATCTCTTCGTCGACGACCTCGCCTCGGCGGTCGACGCCGCCGAGCGCGAGCACGCCGAGGAGGAGCGGGTGGCGGATGAGCGCGCCGATGAGGAGCGGCAGACCGCCTCCGGCGACGCATCCGGCACCTCGGAGGCGCGCTGAACCACAGCATCCGGTGCCGTGCCACGGCCGGATGCTCGGGAAACGCGGTGCGCCGGCGGCGGCCGAGCGGTCAGGCCGGGGGTGTTTCGAGTCGTAGACTTGAACCCATGTCCGTCACTGACTCGTCGGCACGCGCCGAAATCGATATCAAGCCCCGAAGCCGCGTTGTCACGGATGGCATCGAAGCCACCACCTCGCGGGGAATGCTCCGAGCTGTCGGCATGGGCGACGACGACTGGGACAAGCCGCAGATCGGCATCGCGAGCTCGTGGAACGAGATCACGCCGTGCAACCTGTCGCTTGGCCGCCTCGCGCAGGGCGCGAAGGAGGGCGTGCATGCCGGCGGCGGCTATCCGCTCCAGTTCGGCACCGTCTCGGTGTCCGACGGCATCTCGATGGGCCACGAGGGCATGCACTTCTCGCTCGCCTCGCGCGAGGTCATCGCCGACTCGGTCGAGACGGTCGTCATGGCCGAGCGGCTCGACGGCACCGTGCTGCTCGCCGGCTGCGACAAGTCGATCCCCGGCATGCTCATGGCCTCGGCTCGCCTCGGCCTCGCGAGCGCGTTCCTGTACGCGGGATCGATCGCGCCCGGCTTCGTGAAGCTCTCGGACGGCACCGAGAAGACGATCACGATCATCGACTCGTTCGAGGCGGTCGGCGCCTGCAAGGCCGGCACCATGAGCGAGGAAGACCTCAAGCGGATCGAGTGCGGCTTCGCGCCCGGCGAGGGCGCGTGCGGAGGCATGTACACCGCCAACACCATGGCGTGCATCGCCGAGGCGCTCGGCATGAGCCTGCCGGGCTCGGCC
>JBQDJW010000011.1:0-6778 GCA_052086425.1 Pseudoclavibacter sp.
CAAATCCCACCGTCACCGCCATCGCGAAGGCCCCGACTTCCCTGTTCTTTCAAGGGACTCGGGGCCTTCGTCGTCGCCGATAACATCGGCACAACGCCACCCCATTCGCCTCGCTCGGCACGACGTGGCGACTGCGACTGGGCGAACCGGTCGATTACTGACCAGGCCCGCGCGACGCCGGATTCGCAGGCGGCTTCTTCACCAACGCCTGCGGCGAAGAGCGCGAGACCAGTCGAACCCATTAGTTCCATATAGGCCATAAGTGGTACTAACGTGGTGTCATGGACACGAATGGCGGTGGCACTGGCGTGCCGCCGGGCATAGCCGAAGGTGAACGCACCGAATGGCCCGCGATCGACTTCGAGAGTGCTCGGTGGTCGCCTGACCCGGGGTTGCCGACCTCGCGCCGCGAGCGACTTCGACAGACCGGCGCATACCAAGCCGCAGTCCCGTCGGCGATCGCGAGTCTTGAGATTCGCATTCCTGTCGGCGTCAGCGCCGAGCTCGACGATGCGTCTGCCGCACTGGCGAGGTTCGACGCGACGGTCGACGCGATCTTGGGCGACGACGCCACGGAGATGGGCCCATTGCACAGCGTCCTCCTTCGCACTGAATCGGCGTCGAGTTCGCAGATCGAAGGCATCACCGTTGGTGCACGCGGCCTCGCGCTCGCAGCAATCGACGCGGGCGGCTCGCACAACGGGGACCTGGTTGTCGGCAACGTCCGCGCCATGGACAGTGCGTTGGCGGTCGTCGATGACCTGTCGGTTGTGTCGATGCTCGGGATGCATCGCGCGCTCCTGGAGCGCGACCTGCCCGAGCATGCGGGCCGCATCCGTGACCAGCAAGTCTGGATCGGCGGCGGCTCCGGTCCACGGGATGCGGCGTTCGTGCCGCCCCTGCATGAGCGAGTTGCTCCTGCGCTCGACGACCTCATGGTGTTCGCGCGACGTGCCGATATTCCGGGGCTCGCGCATGCCGCGCTCGCGCACGCGCAGTTCGAGACGATTCACCCGTTCGTCGATGGTAATGGCCGCACCGGGCGGGCGCTCGTGCAGGCGATGCTGCGCCGCGACGACATTACGAGGCGTATCACCGCCCCGATCTCTGCAGGACTCCTGCGTGATATCGAGGGGTACTTTCACGCGCTCACCGCGTTCCGGCACGGCGATGCGACGCCGATCCTCCGCACATTCGCGACTGCAGCCCTGCAGGCGGCCGATTTCGGAACTCGGCTCGCCCACGCCCTCGACGACGTGCGCGCCGTGCTGCTCGAGCGCGCTGGAGCGAGGCGCGGCTCGGCGCCGCGAGGTCTGATCGATTCGCTCATCGCGCAACCGGTCATCACCTCCGCCTACGTCGAACGGAGGCTCGGCGTGCCGAAGGCCACGACGCACCGAGCGATCGAGCGGCTCGTCGAGCGAGGTGTGCTGCAGGAGATGAGCGGTCGCAGGCGAGGGCGCGTGTGGCAGGCGGCGGACGTGCTCGACGTGCTCGATGCGTTCGCCGAGGAACTGCGGAGGCCGGTTCCGGGGCGTCGGTGATGCGTCCAGAATGCCTGCATAGTACTCCTTCGAAGAGGTTTCCGTCATGAGCGCGACGTCGGGAGTGGAGAAGCACTCCGAGACAACGCCTGCCGGAATCCCCGAGTGCGTCCGTTCCCGTGATGGCGCGCGCGGATTCTCCGCCTACGTCGCCGAGGGCCTCCGGTGGCCGTCGGCCGACCGAGGTATCAGGGTTGAGCCCATCTGAAGGTTCGGTTTCACGACCGGGCGACTCGGACGCCGCGCTCGCGAGAGGTAGGCCCTGGCGTCGAACCGCGCATCCGGGGCACGTTCGAACCGGGTATGAGTTACACTCCCGCCATCCATGTTCGGGTGCCGACGCCCGTGCCGAACGGAACCGGTAGATCGCCGTGAGAGCCTATAGTTCGCAGACATTGACGACAGCTCTGGCCGCCCCAGATGAGGCGGCCGAAATGTGGATCGATCTCATCTGTGAGACCTTCGTGAAGCTCTCCGCGCGCCGTGCCTCTGGCGGGCAGTTTCACGGCGAGATTGCGCGCGAGAATCTGGGTGAACTCGAGTTCTCCACCGTGACGGCGTCGGCGCAGGACGTCTACCGAACCCGACGATTCGCGGCAACGGCCTCGAACGAGTACTTGCTCTTCTCGATCCAGCGCGAAGGTGAGGGATTCGTCGAGCAGGATGGACGGACCGCTCATCTTCATCCGGGCGGAATCGCCTTCTATGACAGTGCGCGGCCATACAGCCTGCATTTTCCAGGTGA
Organism: Pseudoclavibacter sp.; assembly: GCA_052086425.1. Taxonomy (GTDB): domain Bacteria; phylum Actinomycetota; class Actinomycetes; order Actinomycetales; family Microbacteriaceae; genus Pseudoclavibacter. The sequence goes on from JBQDJW010000011.1 coordinate 2,290, forward strand.
GTTTCGCCAGCTGGTCGTGCAACTCCCTAAAGCCTCGGTCGGGGTTGACGACACGAGGGAGGTCACCGCGCGGCCGCACGGTGTGGGAACGCCCGGCGGGGTGATCGCGCAACTGCTCGTAGCGATGGGGGAGCAATTGCATGAAGGCGGCGAGGCGCTCGACCCCATTGCGGACCACGTGCTCGGATCATTGTCCGAACTCCTGCGGTCCCGCCAACTGACCTCCTGCGCGTCGATGCCCGACGAGTTCCTGAGGAGGAAGGCGGAATCGATTATGCGGCGAGATCTGGCCGATCCCGAGTGGACGGTCTCGCGCGTGGCCGCCGAATGCCACGTGTCCGTGCGTACGCTCTATCGGGTGTTCCCCGGCGGAGGCGTTTCGGGCGTCATGCGTGGTATGCGAATCGCAGCTGCGAAGCGGTATCTGCGCGGGCATCCGACATCCACGGTCGCCGCGGTGGCGCAACGGTGCGGATTCGAGAGCGAGTCGGGATTCATCAGAGCGTTTCGGGCCGAAGTAGGTGCAACACCGAAGCAATTCCTAGCTGCGTTCTGACGAGTGGCGCGGCAGTGCGCAGTACCGATGCCAGGGCGCCCAACGTTCACGATCCGCATGGCGTTGCTGATTGGTCCCCGAGGGCATCTGGCACATTCGGTCACCGAGCGGGGCAGATCCCGTCAGTTCGGGCGCGCCGGCACCTCCGATACTGACGTGACACCCATCGCATCGATCGAGGAGTCGCAATGAAGCGCAGAATCACCGTAGCTGCCGTGCAAGCCGAGCCCGTCTGGCTCGATCTCGACGGGACTGTCGAGAAGTCCATCGCCCTCATCCATGAAGCGGCGAGCAATGGTGCGGAGCTCGTCGCTTTCCCTGAAACGTTTGTCCCTGGGTATCCCTGGTGGATCTGGCTGGATTCACCCGCCGACGGAATGCGTTTCGTACCGGGATATGCGCAGAATTCGATGGACTCGAATGGCGCCCACATGGATCGGATCTGTGCCGCAGCCAAGGAGTCCGGCATTTACGTGGTCCTCGGATACAGCGCGAAAGTCGGCAGGAGCCTCTATATGGCGCAGGCGTTCATCAATCCTGAAACGGGTCTCCAGGGGGTCAGACACAAACTCAAGCCGACGCACGTCGAGCGCACCGTCTTCGGGGAGGGCGACGGGTCAGACCTGCAGGTGCATGAGACCGAACTGGGGCGCATCGGCGCGCTCAACTGCTGGGAGCACCTGCAGCCGCTGACGAAGTACGCGATGTACGCCCAGAACGAGGAAATCCACGTTGGAGCCTGGCCCTCGTTCTCGGTTTACGAAGGCGCCGCCGAGGCGCTCAGTCCGGCTGTCAACACCGCCGCCAGTCGCGTGTATGCCGCCGAGGGGCAGGCGTTCGTCCTGGCGCCATGCGCCGTGATCGGACAGGAGGCCATCGACACCTTCTGCGACACGGATGTGAAGAAGCATCTGCTCAATACCGGCGGCGGGCACGCTCGGATTTACGGGCCCGAGGGGTCGGAACTCGCGGCGCCTCTGCGACCTGACGAAGAAGGCATCCTCTACGCCGAGCTCGATCCCGCGCTCATCGCGATAGCGAAATCAGCCGCAGACCCCGTCGGGCACTACTCGCGCCCCGACGTGTTTCGGCTGCTCATCAATCGCAACCATACGCCGAAGACGGTCGAGGTGGCGACCTTTGCGGATGCGGAGCCTGCGGCCGACCTGTACACCGTCGAGGGCTGATCGTGGCAGCGATAGAGTCTGCGATCCCCGAGCATCTCCGCCGCGAACGTGCCTGTCCCGTGGCGATGAGGGAAAACTGGGTGCCGCCCTATCCCAGCTTCTCGGCCCGATTCGATCCCGAGATGAAGCAACTCACGGTGCTCATTCTCGGTGTCCAAGTCCCGTATGGCGACGCGTCTCGGCGCGATATGCACGCGTACTCTCAGTCGTTCGTGGCCTCCATCGAGCACGGCATGGGAGTCCTGTACTGGGATCAGTCCGAGTTCATCGATAGAGCCGGTCTGTCCAACAGGATGATCATTTGCTACCTGGACGCGGGTGAGCAAGAACTTGGAATCGCCGACGGGCTGCGACGTGATTGGCTGGAGCCGGCTTCGGGATGCGCCGGCTGGGGGTTCTACGCAGAAGAGATCCGGCCGACCCTCGACCGCGTCGAGACGCTGTATTCCTCGGATCATGTCCAGGGGGTCGCGCATCTCGCCGAGTCGCTCAGCGGTGAGATTCAGGAGCACGGCTACTGGGGTAGTGCGCGGGATCGGATGCCGATCGCCCAGACCGATCCGATGAAGCCTGCGGATGGCGTCGCCGAAGGGCCCCCAAACGGAACCGTGGTTCGCGACATAGATAATCTCTGTCTCATCAGATCCGGGCAGGACTGGTCGCAGACGCAGGGCGAAGAACGCCGTATGTATCTCGAGGAGGTCGAGCCGACGCTACGAGCAGGCATGGACTATCTCACGGCCGATGGCCGTGAGATTGGATGCATCGACAACCGCTATGCGAGAGTGCTCGACGAATCGGGAAACGTCATCGACCAGAGCTACGGATTCAGCTGGTGGAACAGCATGGCGGAGCTTGACGATTGGGCTCGCGAGCATCCGACGCACAAGGCGATCTTCGGGGTGGCCATGCGTTACTTGAACGAACACGGCGGAAGCGGGCACCTCAAGCTCACTCACGAAGTCTTCGTCGTCGACCGGGCCCAGGGTCGGTTCGAGTATCGCAACTGCCACGCCGAGACGGGGCTCATGGCCGGCGCACGACGGTAGGGGAGGAACCTCGTCGCGCACGGTGACTCGGGTATGGGCGTGCGGCGGCACCCTACTTCCGCTGCTTCCCCTCCCTAGAGGGCCGTACCCTCCCTGGCGCGCCGCGCGCGGACCCGGCCGATCACCCAGTCGGTGACCCAGCCGATGATGAGCGCGACGGCGATCGAGATCAGCACGGCCGTCAGTGTTCCGCCCGGCACGATGGCTGCGACCGCCGCGCCGATGAGTGCCTGGTACGTCGACCAGAGCGTCGCGGAAGCGGCCGCGATCGAGAGGTAGCGAAGTGGCGGCACGTGCGCCGCGCCAGCCGTGAGGTTTACGACGAGGCGTGCGAACGGGATGAACCGCGCGGTGAAGACGGCCATCGCGACGTGCGAGTCGAGCCGCCGTCTCGCGGCCGCGTGCGCGAGCCGGAATCGCGGGCTGCGCCTGGCGACGCGCCAGCGCTCGGGGTGAACGAGCCTGCCGATGAAGTACAGCGACGAGTCGCCGAGAGCCGCGGCGACGGCGGCGACCGCGATGACGGCGATCAGGGGAGGGCCTCCCTCAGCCGACGCCGAGCCGAGCACGGTGACGGCGATCTCGCCGGGAATGACGACGAGGAACGAGTCGGCGAGCACGAGCCCGAAGAGCACGACGAGAGCCCACGGGTTCGTTGTGAGGGACTCGATCCAGTCGTTGAGCACGCATACAGCGTATGGATGCGCGGGGCCGCCGACCTGGGTGTTCTGGCCTGTGCGCGCTGGCAGTACGCAGTGAACGGTTGTCGACTCTTTCATTTACAGATAAGTTTGCAACGCAAACCACAGTGTCTGGAAGAGGTGAGGGATGCTGACCGACTACGTGCGCGACCACGCCTACACGATCGGCTGGTTCGGGCTGATGGGGATGGTCTGGTTCGGGTGGGCCATGGAGGCGCCGCCGAAACGCTGGTACCCCTGGCTCGGAACGGGAATCGGGCTCGGGATCGCGCTGTTCGGCGTGTTCGGATCGGCGACCGGCCTGCGATGGGCCGAGGGAGGCGCACTCGACGACAACTGGCTTCCGTTCGCGATCCTCGTCGGGGCCGAGGTGATCGGCTGCGCGGTCGTCGCCATCGCGCTGTACCGGCGTCGGCAGAAGCGCTGGGTGGCGTGGGGGATCGCGATCGTGATCGCGCTGCACTTCGGCCCGCTTGGCGTCATCCTCGGCGACCCGTCGCTGTTCGCACTGACGGTCGTACAACTTGTCGGCCTCGTCGCGGTGCTGCCGCGATTACGACGGAGTGACTCCACGACCTCGACCTGGACCGGCGCCGTCATGGGCGCCACGCTCCTCGCGTACGCCGCAATCTCGGTCGTCGTCTTCCTGGCTCGCCACGGATCGCCCTGGCCGCTGGGATAGCGGGTGTTGTCAGCCCCGGCGCGCACGCGGCGGCAAGCATCGCGCACGGGATGTCATACGTCCAGGGGGCCTGCGAACACAAGATGGAAGACAGTGTGCTGACTCAATGAAGGAGTTCACGTGTCTCAGACCCCAACGGGCGAACTGAAGCGCAATCAGCTCGGTGTCCCCTCCATCGTCTTCCTCGTCCTCGCCGCGGTCGCCCCCCTCACCGCAGCGGTCGTGGTGATGCCGATCGCGATCGGCAACGGCAACGGCGGCGGCATCGTCGTCTCGGTGCTGCTGTGGGGTGTCGCCATCATCGTCATGGGCGC
>JBQDJW010000011.1:6788-15723 GCA_052086425.1 Pseudoclavibacter sp.
TCGGTGCTCATCGTCGGCGTCGCGCTGTTGCTGTTCGCGATCGGCTACGCGCAGATGTCGAAAGAGCTCGTCAACGCGGGCGGCTTCTACGCGATCGCCGTCAAGGGGCTCGGCAAAACGGCGGGCCTCGTGACGGGGCTCGTCGCGACCCTCGGGTACAACTTCTTCGTCGCGGGAACCGTCGGCACGACGGGCTTCTTCACGGGCGAGGTCGCGATTCCGGCAATCTTCGGGTTCGAGGTCAACTGGTACCTCATCGGCTTCGTGATCTTCGTGATCGTGTTCCTGCTCGCGCGCAGCGGCATCCACGTGAGTGCGATCGTGCTCGGGGTCGCGCTCGTGCTCGAGATCCTGGTCTTGGTCGCCTTCGCGATCTCGGTGCTCGTGCAGACGGGCTTCAGCTTCGAGGCGTTCACGCTTGCGTTCAGCCCCGAGATCCTCGTCGGCGGATCGATCTGGATCGCGTTCTTGCTCGTCGCGACCGCGTTCATCGGTTTCGAGGCGACGGCGCTCTTCGGCGAGGAGGCCAAGGAGCCGCGCAAGACGATCCCTCGGGCGACCTACGCCGCAATCATCGTCGTCGCCGTCATGCACGCGTTCTTCGCCTGGGCGATGGTGAGCGCCGTCGGCGTGACCGACGCGCAGGGGGTCGCGCTCGATCACCTCGCCGAGGGCGACATGCTGCTCGTGCTGATCGACCAGTACCTCGGGCCGTTCGTCGGCATCGTCGCGCTCGTGCTGCTGGTCGTGAGCATGTTCGCCGCACAGCTCGCGTTCCACAACTCGGCCGGCCGCTACCTGTTCTCGCTCGGTCGCGCGCGGGTGCTGCCGGCATGGCTCGGCAAGACGAACAAGAAGGGCGTTCCGGAGCGGGCCCTGCTCGTGAATCTGCTGTTCGGGCTCATTGTGGCCGGCATCTTCGCGCTCGCGAACGAGACCGACCCGGAGGGCAATCCGCTCCCGGCCGTCGCGACGCTCGTGCCGGTGGGTATCGGCTTCGGCACCCTCGCCGTGCTGATCGTGCAGGCCATCGCGGCGCTCGCCGTCGTCGTCTACTTCCGCAAGCGAGGCGACACGCGCTGGTGGAGCACGTTCATCGCGCCGGGCATCGGCTTCCTTGCGCTCGCCGCGTTCAGCGTCGGCGCTCTCCTGAACTTCACGCTCGTCGCGGGCTCTGACGCGCTGTACGTGCAGCTGATGCCGTGGCTGATCGTGCTCGCGATCGTCGCCGGCATCATCTACGGCGTCGTACTGAGGTCGCGCAAGCCCAAGGTCTACCAGGGGCTCGAGGCCGACCTCGAGAAGTTCGAGGAGGAGACGACGACGGTCGACGGCGCCACCAGGTCGTAAGCGCCGGGCGACGGCGGGTCGGACTCGCCGTCGCCCGCCGTCGCCTCCGAGCCTCGTCGACCGCGCGTCTCGCGGGCCGCTAGTCCCGGGACGCCGTCGACGCGCGCAGGTGCGCACGTTCGCCCTGCTTGCCGAGCAGGTTCAGGTACTCGACCGGCCCCGCGCTCGTCGCGGCGAACCAGTGCGGCGTGCGGCAGTCGAACTCGGCCGCCTCTCCGGGCGCGAGGCGCAGGTCGCGCTCGCCGAGCACGAGCCGGAGCGTGCCATTGAGGACGTAGACCCAGTCGAAGCCGTCGTGCGTGCGCGGCTCGGGCTCGGCGTCGTCGCGGCCGGCCGGCAGGATGATCTTGTACGCCTGGATGCCACCGGCGCGGTTCGTGAGCGGCACGAACGTCGACCCGTGGAATCCCGCGAACGGCCGCATGTTCACGCGCGGGTCGCCGGTCGGCGGCGCGTCGACGAGTTCGTCGAGTGTCACGCCGTAGACGCGGGCGAGGGGCAGCAACTGCTCGAGCGTCGGTCGTCGCAGTCCCGACTCGAGGCGCGACAGTGTGCTCGCCGAGATGCCGGTGTCGTCGGAGAGCTGCTTGAGCGTGATGTCGCGCCGTTGCCGCAGCCGCAGCAGCCTCGGGCCGACCGCGTCGAGGGTGCGGTCGACCGCCTGGGGTTCGTTCATGTCGAACATATTGCCATTCGGAAACGTTCGTTGCCAAATTGGTGGCGCGTGGTTCAGGATCGGTCTCGACGCGATCAGTGCGGTCGCGAACTCGAACGACGGGGAGATCAGAATGAACAATCGCACGGATGCCGTACGTCCGCTGGGCGCCCACCCGGACGCCGGCGAGGCGGTGCTGGCCGAGGTGCCGGTGTCGGCGCTCGCGGGCGGCGGCGCGGATGCTGGAGTCGACGGGGGTGCAGAGAATGCCGGGAGCCCCGATTCGTCCGGCGACGCCGAACTGCGCGACGCGATCGTCGTCGGGGGCGGTGCCGCAGGGCTGAACGCGGCGCTCATCCTCGCGCGGTCCCGCCGTCGCGTCACGGTCATCGATGCCGGTGAACCGCGCAATGCCCCGGCCGACGGCGTCCACGGCCTGCTCGGTCGTGAAGGGATGCCCCCGAGCGAGCTCCTCGCCCTCGGGCGAGCAGAGGTCGCGAGCTACGGCGGAGAGCTGCGTTCTGACATCGTCGTCGCTGCCCGCCGACTCGGCGACGCGACGGACGCGGGGGAGGCGAGTGGCGCATCCGGTGCCACCGCCGACGACGCTTCGCGCGACCTGGCCAGATTCGAGGTGACGCTCGCAGGCGGATCGCGCCTGCGCGCGCGGCGTCTGATCATCGCGACTGGGCTCGTCGACGAGCTGCCCGAGATTCCCGGGCTGCGCGAGCGGTGGGGCCGCGACGTGCTGCACTGCCCCTACTGCCATGGCTGGGAGGTGCGCGACCAGAACATCGCCGTGCTCGCGACGGGGCCGATGCTCACGCACCAGGCGTTGTTGTTCCGGCAGTTGAGCGATCGGGTCACGCTCTTCGTCTTCGATACGGAGGTCGGCGACGCCGACGCTGCGACGCTCGCGGCGCTCGGTATCCGGGTGGTTCCAGGGGCGAGTGAGTCGATCGAGGTGCACGACGACCACGTGACCGGTGTTCGCCTCGCGGGTGGCGAGGTGATTCCGGCCGAAGCTGTCGCCGTTGCAACGCGCATGGCCGCGCGGGCCGAGCCCCTCGAGGGGCTCGGAATCGTCGCGGCCGAGCACCCGAGCGGCATGGGGTCGTTCATCGAGGCGGATGCGCTCGGCCGGGTCGGCGACGGCGACATCTGGGTGGCGGGCAATGCGACCGACATCTCGGCGCAGGTCGGTGCCGCAGCGGCCGCCGGCGCCATGGCGGGTGCGCAGGCGAACGCAGACATGGTGATGGAGGATGCGCGGCGCGCAGTCGCACTCGCGGCGGTTGTCGCCTGAGCGGGTGACGCGCTGCGTCGGCGTCCGCCTACCTGCGGGCGCCGACGCGCGCGAGGGCGACAGCGACAACGCCGAGCGCCGCGAAGGCTGCGATCGCGATCGCGACCGGCAGGGCCGCCCCGCCGCTCACAGCGCCGACGATGACGGGCGCGAGCGCGCCGAACGCGTACTGCCCGGCGCTGCAGAGCGCCGAGGCGCTTGCGCGGGAAGGGCCGGCAACGGCGAGGGTCAGCGCGGTCGTGTTCGCCATCGTCAGGCCGGTGCCCGCGAAAAGCACGAACCCGCTCAGGAAGTAGGGGATCACCGACAGGGTTCCCGTCGCGGCGAGCGTGAAGAGCAGGATTGCCGACGTGACCGTGAAGACCTGGCCGGCGATGAGCAGCGTGCTCGCGCTCACGCGGCTCGCGAGCAGCGTGTTGGCGAGCGACGAGAGCGCGACGCCGGTCGCTGCGCACGTGAGCCAGATGCCGTAGCCGAACGGGTCGAGCCCGAGCAGCGTCTGGCCGATGAACGGCGATGCCACGAGGAACGCCGCCATCGCGGCGTAGCCCGCGCCGATCGCGACGACGTAGCCTCGCACGTCGCCGCGGCGCAGCAGCCGCCCCATGCCCTGCAGTGCCGAGAACGGCCCGGCTCCCCGCGACCGCTCGTGCGGCGGGTGCGTTTCGGGCACGAACGCCAGCACGATCGCGAACAGCGCGGCGCCGAAGATTGCGAGGGCGACGAAGGCGCCCCGCCACCCGGCATGCGTCGCGAGGGCGCCGCCGATCGTCGGCGCGATGAGGGCCGAGAGGCCGACCGCGATCGAGACGATGCTCACCGCGCGAACGGCCCGGATGCCACTGGTCAAGTCGGCCGCGATTGCGCGCGACAGCACAACACCGGCAGCGGCGCCGAGTCCCTGCACGACGCGAAGGGCCATGAGGATGCCGATGCTGCCGGAGAGTGCCATCGCGAGCGCGGCGACAGTGTAGAGGCCGAGCAGGACGAGGAGGACTGGGCGGCGCCCGATGCGGTCGGCGATCGGGCCGACGAGCAGTGGGCCGACGGCGATGCCGATGAGGAAGCCCGTGTGCGTGAGCTGCACTGCCGCCGGGGTGGCGCCGAGCTCGCTCGCGATCGAGGTGAACGACGGGAGCACCGTGTCGGTCGACAGGGGGCCCATGCCGGCGAGCATGCCGAGGATGATGAGCAGCCACGGTCCGAGGCGTGCGGGGGACGCGGCAGCCCTGGCGGCGTCGGGCACGGACGGATTCGTCATCGCGGGCTCCCTCGGTCAACCCCCGAACGCTACACCCGGACCCGCGCCACGGGGCGCGTCGATTCTCACGTCGTGCGAACGATCACTTCTGCCGCCCGGCGCCCGTCTGCGCGTCGCCGGTCGACTCGAGGATCGCGCGGTAATCGGCGATGTGCTGCCGGAATCGCTCGACGGAGAGCTCGGCGTCTTCGGTCTGGACTGTCGGGCTGGCAGTGAGCCGGAATCCGACCGTGACGACGGCGCCGACGATGTAGGCGACCTCGTCCTCGAGGCGTTCCGGTGGCATCGTGGCGTGCTCCGGGTGCCGGCTCAGCCAGGTGCCGACGACCATCGAGAGAGCGACCTGGCCGGCGCCGACCATCTGCGTCGCGTGGACGAGCGCCGTCGGCTGCTCCCGGGCGATGCGCACGCGAAGGGCCGCGATCTCGCGATTGAGGCTCGTCGTTCGCACCGACGCCAGCGTGACCGCGAAGGCGCCCTCGAGCACGTTTGGCGCCGCGGCGTCGAGGATGGGGAATGCCTCCTCCGCGGGCATGATGTTGACGCCCGGTCCGAAGATCGCCGACTCGCGCGAGTGGAAGTGATTGAAGAACGTGCTGCGCGCAATGCCGGTTTCGGAGCAGATCGCGTCGACCGTCACCTGCTCGTGGCCGCGGTCGAGCGCGAGCTCGATGGCCGCGCGCTCGATCAGTTCGATGGTCGCTCGGCGTTTGGCCTCGCGGAGTCCCCCGGGTCGTGCCATGAGTGTTTCTCCCCTTGTTTCGTCGTCAGGGTACGCGAATTTCCATGGGATTGGCATTGCATCCAAATGCGTGGACACGGTACATTTTTCGTGGCACCACGCCATTCCCCCAGAATGACGGGCGCGCTCGGTCGGAGACTGGGCGCGCCCGTTTCTGGACTGAGTCTGACACGCCCGGATATGCGATCCCATTGAGGGGGCCCGCGCGTGAGTCGACCTGCGAGGTGCCGGGCGCCCGCATTCATGACTGAACGGTAAGTCGGTAAAATGGCAGGCGAGAGGCCGATTCCGCTCCGGATGCTGTGAAGGCGGCGTGCATCCGCGGTTCAGTCGGGGAATTAACGGCAGTGAATGCCCGTTTGTGGTTCGGCACCGGGGGGCTACGCTCGGGGCCCGAAGTGCATGTCGCATGCACTCCCCGCCTCAAAGAAACCTGACAAAGGAGTCTCGCCATGGCCCAGTCCTCCGCTGCCCCAGTGCAGCCAACGGCCGCCGAGCGGCGTCGCGTCGTCGGCGCGACGATCGTCGGCACCACCGTCGAGTGGTACGACTTCTTCATCTACGCCAACATGGCGGCCCTGATCTTCAACACGCAGTTCTTCGGGCCCGCCGGCGAAGAGTACGCGTCGCTCTGGGCGCTCTTCTCGATCGGGCTCTCCTTCCTCTTCCGGCCGCTCGGCGCGTTCCTCGCCGGTCACTTCGGCGACCGCATCGGCCGCAAGCCGATGCTGGTCATCACGCTCCTGCTCATGGGCGTGGCGACGATCCTCGTCGGTCTCCTTCCGACCTACGAAGCCATCGGCATCGCGGCGCCGATTCTGCTCATCTGCCTGCGCGTTCTGCAGGGCATCTCGGCCGGTGGCGAGTGGGGCGGGGCCGTGCTCATGGCCGTGGAGCACGCGCCGTACGGCCGCCGCGGGGTCTACGGCATGTACCCGCAACTCGGCGTGCCGCTCGGCATGATCCTCGCGTCGGTGATGTTCGCCGTCGTGACGGGGCTGTCGACGGACGAGTTCTTCGCCGAATGGGGCTGGCGCATCCCGTTCGTCTTCTCGATCGTGCTGATCCTCGTCGGGTTCTACGTGCGTCGCCAGGTCGAAGAGTCGCCGGTCTTCAAAGAGATCAAGCAGGCCGCCGAGCAGCAGTCGGCGCCGATCCTCGTCGTCTTCCGCAAGCACTGGTGGATCGTCATCCTGTGCGCCGTGCTCTTCGCCGGTGACAACGCGGCCGGCTACATGACCACTGGCGGCTTCCTGCAGGGATACGCGACCGGTTCGCTGCCGGCCAGCCCGCTGACGATGGATCAGAACATGGTCTTCTGGATGGTCGCGGGCGCGTCGGTCGTCTGGTTCTTCTCGACCCTCGCATCCGGATATCTGTGCGACAGAATCGGTCGACGGAAGACGTTCATCATCGGCTGGCTCGCGCAGTTCGTCACCGTGTGGCTGCTGTTCCCGCTCGTCAACATGGGCAACGAGATGCCCGGCATGTTCCTGCTCGCCGTCGCGCTCTTCGCGATCCCGCTCGGCCTCTGCTACGGGCCCGTGTCGTCGTGGTACGCCGAGTCGTTCCCCGCGTCGATCCGCTTCTCCGGCGTCTCGATCGCGTACGCCATCGGCGCCATCATCGGCGGCGCGTTCGCCCCGTTGATCGCGCAGGCCCTGCTGCAGGCGACCGGCAACTGGGTCATGATCGCGGTCTACCTCTCGGTCATGACGGCACTGAGCCTCGGCGCGACTCTCCTGCTGCGCGCTCGCGATAACGTGCCGCTCGACCACGAGTTCGAGATGTCGGGCAAGTGGGAGACCTTCGAGGCCGACGAGGGCGCCAAGCGCAAGCCCGAGGTGCTCGGGCTGGGGAAGTAGCGCTCCGCGGGGGAGACCTCCGCGGGACAGCACAACGCGGAGTACGGGGCGGCGCCATCACGGTGACGCCCCGTACTCTTGCCACGTGACCGAGCTCCACCTGACGCCGCGAGGCGACTTCACGTTCCGCCAGCTCGAGTGCTTCGCCGCCGTCGCCGAGGCCGGCTCGATCGCGGGTGCGGCCGCCGGGCTTCACGCGTCCGAATCGGCCGTGGCCGACGCCGTGACCGCGTTCGAACGTGCAGTCGGCGCGCAGTTGCTGCTGCGGCGACGCTCCCGGGGCGTCACGCTCACGAGCGCCGGGCAGGCCGCGCTCCCGCTCGCGAAAGATCTCCTCGCTCGCGCATCCGAACTCTCGCTCACCGTCGCGGGCAGCGGCGACTCGAGCCTGCGCGGGCCGGTCCGGGTCGGCGTGCTCGGAACACTCGCCCCGAGCATCCTGCCCATGTTGATTCGCGAGTTCACCGAGCTCCACCCCGAGGTCGAGATCCGCTTCGCGCTCGCCGACCAGGATGAGCTGGCCGAACGGTTGACCGACGGCGACCTCGACCTCGCCTTCGCGTACGACATCGACTTCTCGCCGGAGTTCTCGCGCGTCGTGCTGCACCAGACGCGGGCCGACCTCGTCGTCTCGGCCGACCACCGGCTTGCGGACGAGGCAGAGGTCGACCTGCGCGACGTCGCCGACGAACCCATGGTGCTGCTCGACATCGCACCATCGCGGCAGCACGCGCTCGAACTCATGTCGGCGCTCGGCGTCACACCGCGCATCAAATATCGAACCGCCAACTACGACCTGTGCCGCGGCCTCGTCGGTCGCGGTCTCGGGTACTCGCTGCTCATGGCGCGCCGCTTCACGCCGGTCACGTGGGACGGCAGCAACGTCGTCAACCTGCGTATCCGCGACATGCCCCGCTCGATCGGCGTCATCGCGGCCTGGCGGCCGGGTCCGCAGCCGCGCCGCGTGACGGCGCTCGTCGAGTTCTCGCGCGACGTGGTCTCCGAGTTGATCCGGCTCGACGACGAGGCGTGAACGGCGGGCGCCGGCTCGGCGCAGTGGTGGGCGGCGCGGCGCGGTGTGGCGTGGGGCTTGGGTGGCGGAAATTGTCGTTCGTGCGGGCGTTGTGCGACCGTTTTTGACGCTCAAGGGTGTGGCGTGGGGCTTGGGTGGCGGAATTTGTCGTTTGTGCGGGTGTTGAGCGACCGTTTTTGACACTCAAGGGCGGCGCGCGGCGTTAGCTGGCAGAAACTGCCGCTTCTGCGATGCCTTGTGCGCGGCTTGCCAGTCCGCAATCAGCCGGACTCGCGTGGGCCGGATGCGCGCGACCGGATGCGCGCGGCCGGTAGCCGCCGAAACTCGTCGCCGATTCCACGGGCTATCTGCGGAAGCTACCCGGCGATAACCGGGTGACACCGGGGATGCGCGGTGCAAGACTCGCAGCAGAACCACATCCGCAACCCGCACACCGTCGTGAGGTCTCCAGTGTCACGCCCCGAAGCATCCACCCCCGCCACCGCGCCGGCCGCCACCTCGGCCGAAGGAGGCCCGGACTCGTCTGCAGCGCGGCCCGCTGCGACGCCGGACCCCGCGCCGATCGACGCCCCCGTCGTCGATGTCGACCCGGCCGAACTGAATCGCGACCCGTACCCGACCTACGAGCGCCTCCGCGCCGCGGGCCCGGTCGTGCACGCCCCGGCGATCGGCCGGTACCTCGCGACGACGCACGCCGCGGTGATCGAGGCCGAGCAAGATCAG
>JBQDJW010000012.1:0-15635 GCA_052086425.1 Pseudoclavibacter sp.
TCGCGGCCGCCGATCCCGTCGCGTTCGACGACGCGGATGCGGCCCGGCTCGGCGCCCCCTGGCTCATCATCTACACGTCGGGCACGACGGGACGCCCGAAGGGGGTCGTTCACACGGTCGCATCGGTCATCGCCGACCTCGAGAATTCCGGGACATCGGGCGGCATAACGCCAGAAAGCGTGGCGCTCGGATTTTTGCCGCCGTTCCACGTCGCGGGCCTCAACGCCTACCCGAACCCGGTGCTGCGGGCCGGCGGACGCGTCGTCGTGATGCGCGCGTTCGACGCCGAGGCGACCCTCGCGTTGCTGCAGTCGCGCCGGTTCGCGCTCACGCACTTCTCGGCGCCGAGTGCCGTGCTGCAGATGCTCGCGGCGGCCGCGGGCGACCTGCGCCGGCTCGATCTGCCCGAGCTCGTGACGTGCGTCGGCGGCTCGCCGATTCCGCCCGACCTGCTCGCGGCGTGGCGCGGCGCCGGCTGGACGATGGTGTCGGTCTACGGCGCGACGGAGGCCGGGTCGAGCGTCGTCGCGATGCCGCGCGACCGCCCGCACGTGCAGGGGTCGACCGGTGTCCCGTCGCTGCACTCGCGCATCCGAATCGTGACGCTCGAGGGCGCCGATGCCGCACCGGGCGAGATCGGCGAGATCTGGATCAGCGGGCCGTCGCTCATGCGCGAGTACTGGGGGAGGCCCGAGGCGACCGCCGACGCCGTGACCGGCGGGGCCGCGGGCGAGGGCGGCTCTGCCGACGACGGCGCGGACAGCGCCCGTTGGTACCGGTCGGGCGACGCAGGGACGATCGACGAGGCAGGGTACCTGCACATCCTCGACCGCTGGAAGGACATGTACATCTCGGGCGCCGAGAACGTCTACCCGGCCGAGGTCGAATCGGTACTGTTCGAGCATCCGGCCGTCGCGGCTGCCGCCGTCATCGGCGTTCCCGATGAGAAGTGGGGCGAGGTCGGGCTGGCGTTCCTCGTCGAGGCCGGCGGGCAGGCCATCGATGAGGCCGAGCTTCGCGCGTGGTGCCGCGAGCGACTCGCCGGTTACAAGGTTCCGGCACGGATTCGCGTCGTCGCTGCCCTGCCGCACGGCGGGAGTGGCAAGGTGTTGAAAAGCGAACTGCGCAGATTGGCGGTGGCGAATGTCTGAACGAGACGGCGAGGCCGGAGCGCGTTTCGCCGGCCTACTCGCCGATGTCGAGGCCGAGGGCGACGCGGTCGACGCGCTCGTCGCCGCGCTGACGCCGGGCCAGTGGCGCTCGGCGACGCCGGCCCCGGGCTGGACGATCGCGCATCAGATCGGCCACCTCGAGTGGACCGAACGACTCGTGCTCGCAGCGATCGACGACGAGGCGCGCTTCCGCGAACTCGCCGCGGCATCCCCGTCGACGACTCCCGACATCGCACCGGATGCGCTTGCTCGCGGCGACATCGGTGCGGTGCGGTTGGCGGCGTGGCGCGAATCGCGCGGGGCTCTGCTCGACGCATTCCGCGCGAGCGACCCGAAAGCTCGGATGCCGTGGTTCGGCCCGCCGATGAGCGTCGCGACCGCGATGACGGCGCGAGTCATGGAGCTCTGGGCTCACGGGCAAGACATCGCCGACGCCATCGGCGTGCAGCGCGAGGCCACGCCGAGGCTGCGGCACGTGGCCCACCTCGCGATCGCGGCGCGCGACTACTCATTCCGCAATCGGGGGCTCGAGCCTCCGGCGGTGCCGTTCCGCGTCGAAATCACGGCACCGGATGTGGCGGGCGGGTCGGGAGCGGCCGGGGCGGGTGCGACCGGTGCGGCCGAGCCGTGGACGTGGGGGCCGGCGGATGCGCCCCAGCGCGTGACCGGCGACGCGCTCGATTTCGCGCTCCTCGCGACGCGGCGCGCGCACCGCGACGACGTGGGCGTCGAGGCCGTCGGCGACGACGCCGACCGCTGGCTCGACGTCATCCAGGCATTTGCGGGGCCTCCTGGGCCGAATCGGCCGCCGCGCGGCTAAGGCGCAGCGCTCGCCGTGCGCGCCGTACGCACCGTGCGCGCCGACCGATCGGCGCGCCGATCGCGCAGTACGCTGGCGCCATGAGCACCACAGACTGGCGGGCGGGCGTCGTCGAGCAGGCGCGGGCCGCGATCATGGCGGGCGCGCCCGACGCGGTCGAAGAGCAGAAGTGGAAGAAGGCGACGAACCCGGACGGCGTGCCGACGTTCTCGTGCGACGGGCTGATCTGCACGGTCGAGACCTATAAGGACAAGGTCAAGGTGACGTTCGCGAAGGGCGGCTCGCTGCCAGACCCGTCCGGCCTGTTCCTGCCGGCGACCGGGGTGCGCCGCGCGATCGACATCCGCGAGGGCGAGCCCCTCGACCGTGACGCGCTCGCCGAGCTGGCCCGCGAAGCCGTCGCCCTGAACCGGTCGTAGTAACCGCTCCCCGAAGAGCCTCCGGTCGGCGGCGCGCCGGATTCTTCGGTCGGGCGAATCGAATCGCGGCGGGTGCGCCGGTCAGGCCATTCGTATCGCGCCGTCAGCGGCTCTCGCTATCGGTGAGGCTCGCCCACGCTCCCGCGAGGGCGCCCAGCTGATCGTCGCTCAGGACGTCCAGGAAGAGCCGCCGGATATCGGCGTACTGCTGCTTCCACGCCGCGCGCAACAGCGACCGCCCTGCCGCGGTGAGCGTCAGCTCGTAACTGCGTCCATCGCCGGCCGCGCGGCTCCGCTCGATGAGGCCACGCCGCTCCAGCCGATCCGCGAGTCGCGACAGTCCCGGGCCGGACATGCCCCGCTTCTCGGCCAGCTCGTTCAGCCGCAGGCCGTCTCTGCCCGCCTCGCCGAGCAGGCCCAACACGCTGTACTCGGCCATGCTCACGCCGAGGGGCGCCAGGTTGGCACCCAGTTCACGCCAGATTCGCTCGTGCGTGACCAGGAAGCCCCGCCACGCTTCGTCTTCGAGTTCGGTGAGCCGCTGGGGTGCCATGTCCCAAATCTAGCCCGTGGCAATCTTCGGGAATAGATGCGTGCGCATGCATGTTTCTGGACGATGACACTCCTCGAGAAAGGACTCAAGCTATGGCTTTCGAAATCGGCATCATGACCTTCGGCGAAGTCACGGAGAACCCCGCGACCGGGGCGACGCCCACGCCTCACCGACGAGTCGGGGAAACGATCGAGCTCGCGAAGGTGGCCGATCAAGTCGGCTTGGACGTGTTCGGCATGGGAGAGCATCACCGGAGCGACTTCGTCGGCTCCGCGCCGACCATCGTGCTGGCGGCGGCTGCTGAAGCGACCGAACGGATCAGGCTCGCGAGCGCCGTCACGGTGCTGAGCTCGGAAGACCCGGTGCGCGTCTGGGAGCAATTCGCCACCATCGACCTGCTCTCCGCGGGGCGCGCGGAGATCATCGCGGGCAGGGGGTCGTACACCGAGTCGTTCCCCCTCTTCGGATACGACCTCGCCGACTATTCCGAGCTCTTCCTCGAGAAGCTCGATCTGCTCCTACGCATCCGCGAGCGCAATCCGCTCACGTGGGAGGGGCGACTGCGGCCGTCGCTCGTGAATGCCGATATCGCTCCTCGCGCCTACGGCGAGACCATCCCGATTTGGATCGGCGCCGGCGGCTCGCCGGCGTCGGCGGTCAACGCAGGGACGCTCGGGGTGCCGCTCGCGCTCGCCATCCTGTTCGGGCCGATGAACCTGCTCGAGGACGCAGCTCGGCTCTATCGTGAGGCCGCCGAGCGATCCGGCCACGATTCGGCCGCCCTCCCCGTCAGCCTGAGCGTGGGTGGCTACGTCGGCAGCAGCTCGAAGCAGGCTCGCGACATCATGTATCCGCACTTCGCCACGTTCGTGAAGGAGCACAATCATCAGCGCGGGCACGGGATGCTCCTGCCGCGAGAGGCCTTCGACGCGGGCGCGTCCGAAACCGGCAGCTACCTCGTCGGCGACGCCGACGAGGTGACCGACAAGATCCTCCGGATCCGCGAGATGTACGGACTCACCCGCATCATTCTTCAGATGGGCATGGGCGGCATGCCCCAGAGCGACCTGCTCGCCGGCGTCGAACGGCTCGGTACCGAGGTGGTGCCCGCCATCCGTCGGGAGCTCGGCGAAGACTGAGATCGATCGCTCCGAGTCCGAGTCCGAGTCCGAGCCCGAGCCCGAGCCCGAGCCCGAGCCCGAGGTCGAGCCGGAGACGCGCCCGCGATACGACGTCTTCCGCAACGACGATCCGCTCGTACGAGCCTTCGCCGCGAACGCGGCGGCGCTCGGGCGCGACATGGACCTGGGCGAGCGACTCGCAGGCGACATGAACACCGCCTCGACCGACATGGGCAACGTGTCGCAGCGCGTGCGGGCGATCCACCCGTACTTGTCGATCGACTCGCTGCCGGCCGTGAATCACCAGGCTGAGTTCGCAGACGCGGCCGTGACACCGCCCCCACGACGAGCTGTCCGATTCGAGTGCTCCTGACGCAGGAGTCGGGATATACGCGTCTGCTGCGTCAGGAGCACTCTGATCTGCCAGTGCGGGGTGGCAATGCTGGTTGCCGGTGCCCTTCGACAGGCTCGGGGAGCCGGGCCGGTGCGCAGGGCGCCGGGCGTCCACTGCATGCGTCGAGCTACGTCCTCCGGAGGCCGAATAAGCCGCGCTTCTTTCGCGGCGCCGCGGTCAGCCGCGCGACCTGACGCCCTTCACCATCGGCGCTCTCGGTGTGCTGTACGAGCATGACATCGCCGTGCGGGCCCGCGATCGTCTGGCCGTCGCCGAGCACTGGCCCGTGCTCGAGTTGGTACATCGTGAGGCCGGCGAGCCGCTCGAACGCCTGCTCCTCGGTGTCGCCCGTCGCTGGCAGTTCGAGGTCGAGCAGGCCGAGCATGTCGAGGCCGCGGGTGAATCCCGACATCGTGCCGTCGTGCCTGGCGCCCACCGTGATCGCGGCCCATGCGGCCATCATCGGGCCTGGCAGGCGCTTCGCCTCGTGCAGGAAGTTCGCCGGGTGCACGAGGTGGTTGGCGGCGCCCCAGAACACGGCGCGGAAGCCGTCGTCGAGATGCAGGGCCGACACCAGCACTCGCGAGAGCAGTGCCGCGCGTGCGAGCGCGTGGCTGTGCCCGCTGCGCTCGTCGGGGTCGATGACGGCGACGACCGCGTACGAGGTGCAGTCACGCGGCGGGCCGAGGGTGAGCGGCCACTGACCGCTGTTCGCCGCGAGCTCGTCGAGGTCGGCGTCGAGCGGCGCAGGCACCGTCGACACCGCGATCGAGGCGCCGTCGTACGCGAGCGCGGCCGTGCCCGGCCCGCGGTCCGGTTCGACCGTCATCCGAGAGTGGTCGAGATCAGGCCAGTCCTCGACGAGCCGGGCGGCGAGCGTCGCTCCCGTGACCGGATTCGAGTCGCGGCCGTCTTTGAGCAGCATGGCGAGTGAAACCGGCATCGGTCCTCCGTTGTCGTCGTGCCCCGAACGTACGAGACGGGAACGAACTCCCGATCACAGCTTCTGTGTCAGGCGCGGGCGCTGGCCTGATGGCCGGACGATCGCGTGGCCGATCGTGCGCCCGCCGACGTGGCCGATCGCTCCGCCCTCAGTCAGAGTCGCGAGGCGAGTACCGCGTGGCAGCGGCGCAGGCGCGCGATCCACCAGTCGCGGCGATCGGGCGACGCAGCCAGCCGCGCGATCGCGGCCGGGTCGGGAACGACCGGCCCGAGCCCGATGCGCCCGCCGTGAGCCACAAGCGGGGGCGTCGCGACGTCGTCGGTGAACAGCGAGGCCGTGCCGAGTCCGGCATCGAATCCGCCCGCGGGCGCGCCGAACTCGTGTGACAGGTCGGCGACCGCCGCCGCAAGCTGCGCCCCCATGCCGAGGCCGACAGACGTGTCGAGTGCGCTCGACACGGTCGCCGGCAGGCCAGCCTCGCGGACGACCTCGACGGCCCGGCGGATTCCGCCGAGGGGCTGCGCCTTGACGATCACGATGTCGGCCGCGCCGGCGCGCGCGACGGCGATGGGGTCCGACGCCTTCCGCACGGCCTCGTCGGCCGCGAGCGGCACTGCGACGCGCCTGGCCCGCAACCGCGAGCGCAGCTCGGCGAGCGGCTCGATGCCTGGCACGGGCTGCTCGGCGTACTCGAGCCCGAATTCGGACAGCGCGGTCAGCGCCTCAACGGCCTCCTCGATGCCCCAGCCCGCGTTCGCATCGACTCGCACGCGGGCATCCGGGCCCATGACCCGCCTGACCTCGGCGACGCGCGCGAGATCGTCGGCGAGCGTCTGCCCGTGCTCGGCAACCTTCACCTTCGCCGTGCGGCACCCGTTGTATCTGGCGAGCACCGCCTCGACCTCGGCCGCCGCGACCGCCGGAACGGTCGCGTTGACAGCGACGGACGCGCGCCCGGCGGCGCGCGGCAGCTCGGCGTCGAATCCGAACTCGATCGCCCCCTCGAGCCACGTCGCCGCCTCGACATCGTCGTACTCGGTGAATGGCGACCACTCGGTCCAGCCGGTCGCGCCTTCGATCAGCATGGCCTCGCGCTCGGTGATGCCGCGGAACCGCGTCGCCATCGGCAACGCGACGACGTGCGTGAGATCGACGAGGTCGTCGACGGGCGGGAGGGGGTGCGATGAGAAAGCGGTCACCGGCACATTCTCGCGCGATGCGCACCCGGAACCGCGAATGATTCACGCACTGCTGGGCCGCGCTAGAGTGTGGCGAGCGCGCGCGACATGCGTCACGCGCGTCACACGCTTATGACGACGAACCAGCCTCCCGAGTCGACCATCAAACGGTTTCTCGAGGCCGACGGAACTCCCGACGGCCAGGTCCGTCGACCCCAGTTCCGGCACGGAACCGTGCTGCCGGAGCCCTGGTACGCGGTCATCTTCAACCCGGGCAAGTGGGGTGTCGGCGGCTGGGCGATGTTCGGGGCATTCCTGACGGCGATCGCCGATTTCGTCGCGTTCCTCTATATCTCGAACCTGCTCGGGATCGGCGCCAAGGTCGAGATGGAGACCTGGTTGCTGCTCGCAGGTCTGACCGGCTTCGCCACCATCACGGCATCGCTGTGGGCGATCTGGAAGAACGATCGCCGGATCACCGCGATCTTCGCACTCATCTTCGGCCTTGCCTTCGGCGCGCTGCCTGCCTGGCTGGTCGGCAACACGATCATCCAGTTCATCGTGAACGGCGGATCGCTTCCGGTCGCACCGCCGCTCTGGTAAGCCGAGGGGCGCACGCCTCTGGTGCGAGCCGACGCGCGTCGCCACACGTCGCCGGGTACACCTCACGGCGCGCCGCGTCCGCTCGATTCCACTACCGTCGATGCCATGCCTGACACGAACGTCTCCGAGCTGTTCGACGCGTCGCAGTGGCGTGCGGTCGACGGGTTCGACGACCTGCGCGACATCACCTACCACCACGACGTCGACGGACAGGTGGCTCGCATCGCCTTCGACCGACCGGAGGTGCGCAACGCGTTCCGCCCCGGAACGGTCGACGAGCTCTTCCGCGCACTCGACGACGCGCGCCTCAACTCGCGCATCGGCGCAGTGCTGCTCACGGGCAACGGGCCGAGCCCGAAAGACGGCGGCCGCGCCTTCTGCTCTGGCGGCGACCAGCGCATCAGGGGCCGCAGCGGCTACCAGTATGCGTCTGGCGACACGGCCGAAACGGTCGATCAGGGCCGGGCCGGGCGCCTGCACATTCTCGAGGTGCAGCGGCTGATCCGCTTCATGCCGAAGGTCGTGATCGCGGTCGTCAACGGTTGGGCGGCGGGCGGCGGGCACTCGCTGCACGTCGTGTGCGACCTGTCGATCGCCTCGCGCGAGCACGCCCGCTTCAAACAGACCGACGCCGATGTCGGCTCGTTCGACGCCGGCTACGGGTCGGCGTATTTCGCGAAGCAGGTCGGGCAGAAGTTCGCCCGTGAGGTGTTCTTCCTGGCCGAGGAGTACTCAGCCGAGCGCGCCCACGAGATGGGAACCGTGAACCGCGTCGTGCCTCACGACGAGCTCGAGCGAGAGGCCCTCGCGATGGCTCGCACGGTACTCACGAAGTCGCCGACGGCGATCAGGATGCTCAAGTACGCCATGAACCTGCCGGACGACGGGCTCGTGGGCCAGCAGCTCTTCGCGGGCGAGGCGACGCGGCTCGCCTACGGCACGGACGAGGCGGTCGAGGGGCGCGACTCGTTCCTGCAGAAGCGCGAGCCCGACTGGTCGCCCTTCCCCTGGCACGTCTGAGTCGCGCCGTGCGTGGGCAACCGCATGGGGCGGGGCGCGGCGTCCGCGTCGTCGACGCGTCGCGCCCGCTGGAGGTTCGCGACGCGCTCGCGGCCGCGCTCGCGGGCGGGGCGCCCGTGTTGCCGCGGTCGGGGCCGGATGCGTCCGGTCGCGATTCTGACCTGCGTCTCGATGCGGGATGGCCCGAAGATGCGTGCCTCGTCGTCGAGACGAGCGGGTCGACGGCCGCGCCGAAGCGGGTCGTGCTGACGGCGAGCGCGATCCGGGCCTCGGCCGCGGCGACGGCGCGGCTCGGGGGCGGTGCTTCCGACGAACCGGCTGACGGCGGCGCATTCGGCGGGGCCCAGTGGATGCTGTGCCTGCCGGCCGAGTATGTGGCGGGCGCGCAGGTGCTCGCCAGATCGATCCTCGCGGGCACCGAGCCCGTGATCGCGACGCCGGGCCGGTTCGATCCGGTGCGGTTCGCCGCCGACGTCGGCCGAATGCACGCCGGGCCGCGCCGCACCTCGATCGTGCCCGCGCAGCTCGGGCGCCTGCTCGACGCGGCTGAGGGAATTGGCGGGGCGAGCGGCGACGACGCCGCACGCGTTCGCGAGGCGGTCGCGAGCTTCGACGCCGTGCTCGTCGGCGGGCAGTCGACGCCGGTGCCGCAGCGCGAGCGCGCGGCTCGGCTCGGCTGGCGGCTCGTCACGACGTACGGCGCGAGCGAGACCGCGGGCGGATGCGTCTACAACGGCGTTCCGCTCGACGGGGTCGAGGCGCGCATTGTCGATGGCGAGGTACGGCTCGCGGGAACCGTGCTCGCGGCCGGATACCTCGGCGATCCGGAGCGCACGGCGAACATGTTCGTCCGCGACGTCGACGGCCGCCGCTGGTACCGGACCGGCGATGCGGGAACGGTCGACGGAATCGCCGGCGACATCACCCCCGCCGCCGCTGCCCCCGCGAGACAGACCGCGCGGGAACCCGCCGATGCGACGCGCGCTCGGCCCGCAGCCGCCACCCAGCGCCTCAGCATCACGGGTCGCCTCGACAACGTCATCATCTCGGGCGGCGAGAAGGTGCTCCTCGACCGCGTCGAGCGGCTCGTGCGCGAGGTGCCCGGCTACGAGGATGCCGTCGTCGTCGGCGTGCCCTCGCGGGAGTGGGGCGACGTTCCAGCGATCGTCGTCCCCGGGGTGACCACGGCATCCGGCGATGGCGGCGCGGGCGCAGTCGCAGGCGCGAACCCGAGCGCCGCCGCAACGACACCCCCCGCAGCTGCCGACTCGGCAGATGCCCTCGCCGCCGACCCGCACTGGGCGCGGGTTCGCGAGGCGGCCGCCGAGGCGGGCCGCGCCGCGAGACCCGCCCACCGCATCCGTGTCGATGCCGTGCCGCGCCTCGTGAGCGGCAAGCCCGATCGGCGCGAGATCGCCGAGATTGCGCGCCGGGCCGTCGAGGGGGCGGGCACCGGCAACCCGTGATCGGGAGGGTCCGAGGGCCGCGCTAACGTAACTTCCGCACCGACCGGCGATACGTGTCCATGGGCGCGCCGCCTCGCGCGCCCGCGCGACCCGGCACCGCGGCGGTCGTCACGGAGGGAGTTCGTCATGCACGCGATCAAATGGGTGGGGGCCATCGCCTGGCTCGCGCTCTCGGCGGCGCTGCTCATCTGGATCGGCGAGAGCCTCTTCGGCGTCGACCAATCGAGCTCGCTCACGGCCTTCGGCGGTGACACGACCGGCGGGCCGATCATCGTCGTCGGTGTTGCCTGGGGCATGCTGCTCACATTCGGGGCCGTCGACTTCGCGGGCCTGTTCGACAGGTCGAGCCGCGCGCCGAGCGCCAGGGCCGTCGCGTCCACGCAGACCGCGATCGCCGTCGCCACGATCATCGAGGTCAGGCGCACGGGGCTCACCGTCAACGACGTTCCGCAGTTCGACATCTACGCACGCGTAACCCCGGCGAACGCGCCACCCTTCACGGGGCAGTTGCGCACGCTCGTCGGGCCTGAAGACCAAGCCGTGCTGCAGACGGGCCAGGCGATGCCGGTGCGGTACGACCCCGAGCATCCCGGCGGGATCGCGCTCGCCGACCCGACCGAACCCGAGGTCATGGCGGCGCTGCTGCAGTGGCGCATCGACCGAGGCCTCCTCGACCCGAAGCTCATCTCGGCGCGCCGAAACGGCATCATCTCGCCGGCGAGCGTCGTCGAGCTGCGGCCGACCGGGCAGCGGAAAGACGAACAGGTCGAGCTCGCCATCCGCCTGCTCATCACGCCCATCGATGGGCGACCCCAGTGGGAGGCGAACACCACCACCTACAGCTATCCGCAGGCGCTCGGTCGCCTGCAAGTCGGCTCACCGGTCTTCGCGCAGTACGAGCCGCACGACCCGCACACGGTCGCCCTGCGCATCGAGGTCGGAACGGAGCCTGTGCGATGAACGTCATCACCGACACCCTGGTTTGGCTCGCGCACTTCCCGGCGCAGCACGGTTACGCGATGATCTTCATCGCGGCATTCGCGCTGTTCGGATTCGTGCGCATTCTGATCACGTCGGGTTCGGGAGGCGCGCGGCGCCTCGACGAACTTCGCGTCCAGTCTGGAGAGGCGAAGCCAAAGCCGAACCCCATCGCCGCGGTGGTGCGCCCCGTGCAACGGATCGTGCTCATCGTTGTCGCGATCATCACGATCGCCGGCGGCGTCATCGGCATCCTCAGCCTGACGGGAGTGCCCGTCACCGAGACGTACATCGCCGAGAACGGCGTCGAGACGACCGGCAGCTACGACGGAACGTACGTCACGTTCGAGGCGTCCAATGGCAACGAGTACACGCTGCCCGTCGACTTCTTCACCGAGCCGGCCGTCGGAGGCGAGATCTACATGCTCTCGAGTGACGAACCCGTGACGATCATCTACCTCGAACAACACCCGCAGGCGTTCGTCGTCGAGGTGCCCGAGTCGGAGTGACCCGTCGAGGGTGCGCGGGAGTTCGCGGCGCGCGCGGCGTGCACGGGTACGGATGCGCGGCGCGATGAGGTTCGATGCGGCACGGATGCGGTGGGTCGCGTGAGCGGTGAATTGTCGCCGACGGGGCAGGTTGAATCGCCGCAATATGATGACGAGATGAGCACGGGTGAGCGACCGCTGCGGGCGCGACAGGGCGTGATCGCCGACGCGTGGCGCGAGCTCGGCGACGGCGTCGCGGCGCTCAGCAACGGGTCGGGCAGGCCGCTCGCGCGCACGGTCAAGCTCGTGCTCGACCCGCTCGTCATCCGTCCCGTGCAGCGTCCGCACCTTGCATCCGGCGCGCTCGACGACGCTGCCGCCGCGGAACTGCGCTCGAGCATCCTGACCGCGGTTGCCGACCTTGAGGCGACCGCCGCCTGGTTCGCGGTGCTGAAGCGAGTGCGCCGCGGCCTCGGTATCACCGAGGGGAACCCGCAAGACCTCTACTTCCAGCGGTGCTTCGAGCTCGCGCGCACCGAGGGTGCGCCTGGCGCGAGCGATGCGGACGCCGTCGGAGCGATCGCCCGCGAGACGCTCGCCGACGTACACGGGCAGCGCGATGCGTCGCTGCTTGCGCGCGTGCGGGCCGTGCTCGCCGACACGGAGGCCGTCGCCGACCTCGAGCACGTCCTCGACGACGCGTGGGTAGGGGCGGGCACCGTTTCCCGTGCCGTGTCCATCGCCGGGGTTCCGACCGGAGTACCTGCTGGGCCGCGCACGGGAGTGCCTGCTGAGGCGCGGACAGGAGTGCCTGCTGGGGCTCGGACCGGGGTGCCTGCCGGGCCGCGCAGTCGATCGGCCGACGGACCCGGCGGCGCGACTCGATCTGTCGGGATTCGATCTGTCGCGACTCGAGCTGCAGCAACGTCGCCGGCGGCGAGTTCGCCCGCCGCGGACCAGCCGGTTCCGGCTCCCGATGGCGTACACGCCTCCGCGCGCGTTGACGCCGTCTGGCGTGCGCTCGACGCGTGCGCGTCGGCGCGTATGTCGGCGACGGGGGCGCCGATGGGGGCGCGGCCAGGCTCGGCGTCGCCCGCGTCGCCGGCCGACCTCACGGTACTGCTCGCTGAACTCGACGCGGCGGCCGCCGGGTCGCACGCGGCGGCGGCGTTCCAGCGGCCCGGCGTCGCGAGGTCGCTCGGACTCACGACCCGCGACGTCCTCGAGCGTCCCGAGCTCGGCGCGTCCGCCTCGAAGCGGGCCCTGCCGCGACCGTTCGACCGAAGCCTGCTGCAGCGGCTCTTCGCCGTGCTCACGTCTGGAGTGCCGATTGACGACGACGCCGACCCGCGCGACGTGCTCGGCGCCGAGGCGCACCGGGCGTCTGCGCCGTGGCAGGTCGCCGACGAGCGCAGCCGCGTCATCCTGCTGCTCGGTCTCGAGGCGAGCACCTCGCTCGGCGGCGACGCCGGGCCGCGGGCGGGCGACCAACCCGAGCCGGGCGACCAACCCGAGGCGGGCGGCGCGCGCGACGGGAGCGATGCACGTGAGGTGGGCCGCGCATCCGAATCCATCGCGCATCGCGCATCCGAAACGATGGCGCACCGGATGCTGCGGGCCCGCTGGCAGCGCGAGGCGTACGTCCGCCGCGTGAGCCGGCTGCCGGGTGACGCGAGTGGCGTGCCCGCTCGGCTGCGCCACGACGTGGTGGCGATTCGACAGGGATATCTGCGGCGGCTGTGGGCGCGCGTTCACGGGAGAGAGGTGCGCGGCGACGCGTCCGAGCATGACGTGTGGGACACGCTCGACGGGGCGCTCCGCTCGGTGATCATGGACCACCGGCAGCGGCTGAAAGTCGCGATCGCGCGCGATGCCGAGGGGGCGGTGGCGTAATGGTTCGGGTCTTTGCGGCCGAGGCCGGTGCCGGGGCAACTCGAGGAGCCGTTGTCGGGGAGTCCGGGTCGCCGAGCCCGGCCGTTGGCGGGGACGCGGCGGTCGAGCGTGCGCGTCCGGCCGACTGCCTGGCGGCCGTCGTCGAGGTTCGTGGCGCGTTGCTGACGTGGGATGTCAGGCGACTCGTCGGTGACGACGTGCCGCTGCCGAGCGCCGAAGTTCACGACGTCGTGGCGGCGATCGACTGGTTCGGCGAGGTCTACGGCGAGGCCGCTCTGGCCGACCTTGAGGCGGCGGCAGCTGCGTCGGCGGCCCGCAACGCGTTGTCGGGGGCCAGCGACGCGTCGTCGGCGCCGCCGGTGATCTGCGCGGAGCCGGAGTCGGGGCCGGGGCCGGAATCGGAATCGGAACCGGAGCTCGAACCGGAAACGGATGGCTTGTCCGAGCCCGGGCGCGACCTTCCCGACGTGCCAGGGCGCGCTGCCGGCATCGTCACCGACCTGGCGCGAGTCGCTCTGCTCAACTGGATGGTCGCCTGGTGGCCGGCGGGCGCCTCGGTCCCCGCGCTCGCGCCCGAGTTCGTGCACGCCGAGGGCGCGGTCGCCGCCGACCGGGTCGAAGACCTGCTCGATGACGACGAAGCGGTCGGCCGCGCGCTCGGCCTCGCGGTCGGCGTGACGGGCGCGCTCGGGCGGGCTCGCGAGCATCCGGCCATTGCCGCCGACGCTGAGACGTTCGCCGCTCGCGTTGCCGAGCTCGCCGACGCGGTCGGCGCGCCAACGGGCGCGGGAGATATCGCAGGCACAGACACAGGCGCAGACACAGACGCGAGCCCCGCCGGCGACCCGGTCGACGACCGGCACGCGGGCGCGACGCGGCAGCGCGACCTGGCGCTCGCCGCCGGCGGGTCCGGTGCGGTCGGCGTTGGCGCGGGCGCCGTCGAGATCGCGACGGGCACGTCGCCCGTGCGGTGGGCCGACGTGCCGTGGCAGACCATCGCGGCCGACGTCGACGCGACCTGGGGCCTCCTGCAGTCAGGCGGTGCGCTGTCGCTTGCGGCGTCCGTCGCAGCGGCGCCGCGGCCCGCGTTCGGGGCGGCGGATGCTCGGCCCGGCGTCGTGCAGGCGAGGTTCGGCGGCGGGTCTGCCGCGGTCGAACTGGAGTTGACGCTGTCGGGAGGGCAGTACCAGGGCGCGCGAGACGCTCCGACCGAGGCCGCGCTCACACCCCCGGCCGAGCGCGTGCTGCGCGTGTGGGACCGGCGGATGATCGGCGACGCCGGTATCGCCGGCGAACCGGAGTCGGGCGACGATCGGTCGGCGGCGGTCGCGTACGCCGCCGGGCGACTGGCGAATCCGGCAGCGGCCTTCGCGCCGACGTTCGCCGAGCGCGCCGCTGCGGCCGCGGCTGCGAAGGCGGGCGAGCACGGGCAGCGCGTTGGCGGCGTTGGGGGCTCACGCGGCGTGGACGTGGGCGGCGGCGATGGAGTCGCCGACGGCGCCGCGGGCGACGGCGACACCTGGAACGAATGGGACGAGTGGCCGTCGTGACGCCGCGCGGACGCGCCGGCGATGCGGAGCTGTCGCGCGGTGGCGGCGAGCGTGTCGCCTCCGACGACCTCGAGCATGTGGTCCCAGGCGGAGCGGCCCTGCGCGGGCGCCGGGCCTCGCCCCAGCGCTGGTGGTCTGCGCGCGATGCGATCAACGAGGCGGGCGCCCGGTCGCATCGCGGCGACCTGCGCGGGGCGAAGCTCGGCCTCGAGCGGGCGATCGCGGAGCTCGAAGCCGGAGACCCGCGGCCGGCGGTCCCGGTCCGAGGCGGCGCCGACGTCGACGCGAGCACCGCCGGATCCGGTTCCGATGCCGAGAACAGCCCCGGCGACGGGCCCGGCGACGGCCCCGGCGACGTCACCGCTGACATCACCGCCGACACCGAGGGCTCTCGCCGCGACCTGCTCGCGCGCGCACTGCTCAATCTGGCGACGATGCACGAGTACGAAGGGCGCCTCGACGACGCCCTCTCGGCGACCGACCGCGCCCTCGCGGCGGGTGCCGGCGCCATCGAGCTCGTCGGCGACACCTACGGAACGCGTTCGGTGCTTGTGACTGGCACGACCTCGCGGGCGCAGACGCTCGCCCTCCTGGATCGGTTCGGCGACGCCCTCGCCGAGCTCGACCGTGCAGGGGCGCTCGCCCAGCATCCTGACGTGATCCAGAACGAAACGCCGCAGCAACTCGCGCTCCTTCGCTTCTCGGTGCACAACGCGCGAACGGTGTTCCTCATCAACCTCGGCCGACTCCGCGAAGCGGGCGACGAGGCGCAGCTCGCGGTGCGCCATGCCGCGGCGAACGGCGACGCGGCCCTCGCAGGTCACGTCTACACGAACCTCGCGGCGATCGCGCAGCGTACGGGCGACGCCGAGGCGAGCGGCTTCTACCTCGGTCTCGCCGAGCGCTCCCACGTCGAAACGGGCGACGCGTCGGCGCGGCAGCTCGCCGCCGAGAACCTGGGCTGGGCGGCGTACGACGCCGGTCGGCTCGACGAGGCGCACGGGGCGTTCGAGCGCGCGGTCGCCCTCGCCGACGAG
>JBQDJW010000013.1:0-4553 GCA_052086425.1 Pseudoclavibacter sp.
CGCCGAGACCGTCGACGTGATCACGTTCGACCACGAGCACGGTCCGCAGCCGGTCTTGCGCGCACTCGTCGACCGCGGCGTGCCGGTGCGCCCCGGCCCGCACGCCCTCGAGTTCGCGCAAGACAAACTTCGGATGCGCGAGAAGCTGGCGGAGATCGGGGCGCCGGTTCCCGAGTGGGCGGCGGTGCGCGGGGTCGACGAACTGCAGGCGTTCATCGACGCCAACGGCGGAGCGGCCGTGCTCAAGCTTCCGCGGGGCGGCTACGACGGCAAAGGCGTGCGCGTTGTGCGCTCGGGCGCAGAGGGTGCCGACTGGTTCGAGAACGCGGGGTTCGATGCGCTGCTCGTCGAAGAACTTGTCGACTTCCGCCGCGAGCTCGCGCAGCTGATCGCGCGCCGCCCGGGCGGCGAGCGAGCCTTCTGGCCGGTCGTCGAGACGGTGCAGCGCGACGGCGTGTGCGCTGAGGTCGTCGCGCCCGCGCCCGGAACGGAGGGCGACGTCGACCGCGTTCGCCTCGTCACGAGCCAGATCGCCGAGCGCATCGCGGGCGGCCTCGACGTGACGGGGGTGCTCGCGGTCGAGCTCTTCGAGACAACCGACCAGCGGGTTCTCGTGAACGAACTCGCCATGCGCCCGCACAACTCGGGTCACTGGACGATCGACGGGTCGGTCACGAGCCAGTTCGAGCAGCACCTTCGGGCCGTGCTGGACCTGCCTCTCGGCGACACCGCGGCGGTCGCGCCGTGGTCGGTCATGATCAACATTCTCGGCGGGCCGCAGCACGACCCGATCGACTCGCGGTTCACCCGTGCGTGGCAGTCGACGCCCGACGCGAAGCTGCACACGTACGGCAAGAGCGCCAGGCCCGGCCGGAAGGTCGGCCACGTGACGGTTGTCGGCGAGTACCTCGATGACGTCGCCTACCGGGCGCGCACCGCGGCCGACGCGTTCGACGACTGAGGGCGGGGGTCCGCGCAAGCACCCTGATGCGCCACCGCGGCACGCGGAGAACGCCAGGTGCCAGCCACCTCGCCCGACGGCCGGATACGCTCGTGGCCATGACGGAATCTCAGCGCGTCGGCATCATCATGGGCTCCGACAGCGATTGGCGGGTCATGTCGGCTGCGCGCGACATCCTGCTCGAACTCGGCGTCGATGCGGAGGTCGAGGTCGTCTCGGCCCATCGAACGCCGGACAAGCTCGTCTCGTACGCGCGCGGCGCGGCAGAGAGGAGCATCCGGGTGATCATCGCGGGTGCGGGTGGCGCCGCTCACCTGCCTGGCATGGTCGCCTCGATGACGACGCTGCCCGTGATCGGCGTTCCGGTGCCGCTGCAGTACCTCGACGGCATGGACTCGCTGCTCTCGATCGTGCAGATGCCGGCCGGAATCCCCGTCGCCACTGTCTCCATCGGCGGCGCCAAGAACGCCGGCATTCTCGCCGCGCGCATCCTGGGAACCTCCGATGACGCCCTTCGCGAGCGGCTCGAGGCGTACGCGGCCGGGTTGACCGACATGGTCGAGCAGAAGAACGCCGCACTCAAGGAACAGCTCTGACGGCGGGCGACATCCGACACCGATGAGCGCACTGTTCGACACGCGGCACACACTGCCGCTCCGCGACCCCGACACGTCGTCGCCCGACGTGATGACGAGGCGCGCCTGGTGGCTGCTGCTCACGAACCTCATCGTTCCCGGTACGGCGCAGGTGCTCGCCGGCAACCGCCGGTTCGGCCGCTTCATGCTGCGCCTGTGGCTCGTCGGGCTTGGGCTCATCGCGCTGCTGGTGCTGCTCGGCCTGATCTTCCGCGCACCCCTCGTGTTCCTCGTCTTCGTCGTCTGCTGGATCGTCTCGCAGCTCGACGCGCTGCGCCTCACACGGCTCGTGAAACTCGATGCCCTCGCGCGTCCGTTGATCGGCATCATCGGGGTCGTGCTCGCCTTCATCCCGGCCATCGTCGGCATCGGGGCGATCAACGTGACCGCGCAGGTGCAGAGCACCGTCTCGACCCTCTTCGGCGGGCCGAAGGCCGGGATCGCGCTGCCGTCCGGCGGCCGTATCAACGTCATGATGCTCGGCGGCGACACGGGCGAGGACCGCGAGGGCACGCGGCCAGACTCGATCAGCGTCATGAGCTTCGACGTGCTGACGGGGCGCTCCGTGTCGATCGGCATTCCGAGGGCGCTCGAGGAGTTCCCCTTCTCGGAGGGGCCGATGCAGGACAAATACCCGAACGGGTACGGCAATATCCAGGGCTGCGAGGTCGACGTCTGCTACCTCAACTCGGTCTACACCGAGGTCGAGCTGGTGTCGCCAGAGATGTATCCGGATGCGGAATCGCACGGTTCACTGCCGGGGATCGAGGCCACGCGTGACGCCGTCGAGGGCATCACGGGGCTCGACATCCACTACTACGTGTTCGTCGACATGGCCGGGTTCGCGGGGCTCATCGATGCGCTCGGCGGCGTCGAGATCAACGTGACCGAGCGGGTCGGCATCGGCATCAACGACGACGGTTCGGAGGGCTGGCAGCCCGCGACCGAGTGGATCGAGCCGGGCTTGCAAACCATGGACGGCTCGACCGCTCTCTGGTACGCCCGCTCGCGCTACGAGACGACCGACTTCGAGCGCATGGCGCGGCAGCGCGAGCTGCAGGCCGCGCTCATCGCGAAGTTCACGCCTGCGGTGCTGCTGAGCAGGCTCGGCCCCGTGCTCGATGCGGCCGAGAACATCGTGGTGTCGGACATGCCGCAGGGCATGGCCGGCCTCGTCGCCGACCTGCTGCTGCGGTCGCGCAGCCAGCCGAACACGTCGCTCGACCTCGTGCCGCCGCTCGTCGAGCAGGGCGCGCCAGACATCGACATGATCCACCAGATGGTGCAGGACTCGTTCGACGCCGAGCCGGAGCCGGAGCCGGGCGACACCGGGACGGGCGATTCGGGCTGACGCGCACGTCGCTCCACGAGGTGCCGCGCGACCCGCTCGCCGGAGAGCGGCCGCACCGCAGTCGGCTCCCCGGCGCGGGGCCTACTCCCGCGTGCCCCGCGCCAGCTCGAGCCCGGCCGCCGCGAACTGCGCGAGCGATGCATCCGGCAGGAAGGCCCGAGTGAGCCCGCTGCCGATCGCCGGAAGGTCGCCCTCGTCGCGGTACAGCAGGTAGATCGGCTCGTAGCGAGGGTTGAACTTCTTCTTGAATCGGTGCAGCGATCGGAACCCGTAGACGGGTTCGAGCGACTCGCCGAGGCGATCCAGGAGGTCGACGATGACGCCGCGATCGCCGTCGTGCCCGCCACCTCCCTCGTTCGCGAGCGGAGCGCCCGAGAGCGACACGGTCTGTGCACCCTCCTCGCCGAACGCCTTGGCGGACTGCCCGATGAGGTACTCCATGACGGCGGGGAAACCACCGTCGCGGCGCCGCATGACGTCGAGCGTCCAGCCGATCGGTCGCGGTGGAGCAGCGCCGGTGACCGCGTCGACGTCGGCCGTGTCGGCGGCAGCGGCAGCCGTGTCGGCGGCGTCGCCGTCACCTCGGTCGCCGACCACAGCATCCGCCGAATCGACTTCGGCGACGTCGACCACAGCATCCGGCCCATCGCCGCCGGCCGCGCCCTCGCCGGCCGGACCGTACACGGGAAGCCAGCTGAGCATTCCGTCGACGTTGCCCTGCGCGTCGAGCGCGAGCGCGAGCCGCACCTCGGGGTCGGCCGCCTCTTCGAGCGTGCCGAGCGTGAAGCGCATCTCGGGCAGCCCCTTCTCGCCGACCCACTGCTCTGAGATCGCCTGCAGCTGGGCGCGCACGGCGAAGGGCTCGGCACCCAACCGCGTGAGGCGGAACGACATGCCCTCGCGATCGGCGCGGCTGAACGACTGACGCACCTTCGACCATGCCTTGCCCTTGAACTCGAGGCCCTCGAGGTCGACGAGTGTGTCGTCGGCGATCACGAGCGACCGCCAGCCAGGTGGCATCGCGTCTTTCGTGGCGGCAGAGGCGCTGAAGAAGCACGGCGTGAGCGCGCGTTGCTCGGCGGCGCGAATGAACTCGCGCGCCGATTCGGCGCGGGTATCGGATGCTCCGAGCGGGTCGGCGAGGACGATCGCGACGCCCCCGTGGGTCTGGAACGGCACGATGCCGCCCGACGTGCGCAGGTAGTTCATGCGATCCCACGTCGTCATCCACGACAGCGTGCCGCCGCCCTGCTCGTGCAGCAGGGCGCGAACCTCGTCGGCCGTGACGGGCGTCGAGCCCGCGGCGAGCGGCTTCGCGCGCCACAGGCGGAAGGCGTTGCGCGTCGAGATGAGGAAGATGCCAAACAGCAGCCAGAGCACGGCGGACGCGAGCGCGACCTCGGCGTCGCCGATGACGGGCGCGAGCTCCTCGGGCGCGATGACGAGCACGAGCGTGACCACGGCGGCGCCGAGCAGATTCCAGACGACGAGCAGCAGCGACAGCAGCCACGCCCACCGACGACCGATGCGCAGTCCGACGACGGCGACGGCGATGACGACGAGGTCGATGAGCACGTCGACGAACGACGCCGGCTCGGGGTTCGTC
>JBQDJW010000013.1:4563-8091 GCA_052086425.1 Pseudoclavibacter sp.
CGAACGGACCGTTCGTTGGCACGAGCAGCACGATGATCGAGATCACGCCGAGCGCGAGCATCGTGGCGACCGCCAGCATCCGTTGCTCTCGCACGGTCGTGCGCTGAATGCGGAACGAGCGGTCGATGGCCAGGATCAGCAGGATCGCGACGGCGTGCTCGACGTCCGCGAGCGTGCCGAGGAACAGCAGGCTCAAGATCGCGTAGAGGAACACGAGGATCCATGCGCGCTGGCGCCACGGCGCCGCGAAGAGGCCGACGGCGGCCGCGATGCATGCCATCGTGCCGCCCGAAGGGCCGACGTCGAGCGTGGCGGCGAGTGTGACCATCCAGGCCCAGCCCGTGGCCTGGAAGGCCCACACGATCAGCGAGGTCGCGAGCACGGCGACGAGGTGCCCGAGCCAGAACACGCCGAGCGCGCGTCGCCAACCGCGGCGCCACTCGAGGTAGGCCATGCCCGCGAACGACAGCAGCGTCGGCACGTAGACCCACGGCTCGACGACGAAGAACGTGCCGGTGACGGGTGTCCACCAGCGGCCATCGGCCAGGGCGGGCAGGCCGTACGCGACGGTGTCGTACCAGGAATGGTCGGCGAACGACGACCAGAGCCCCTGCCCGATCGCACCGACGGCGAGGAGCACGACGACGTGGACGATCGTGGCGGGCAGGCGCGAGGCGACTCGCAGCCATGCGGGGCGCGGGGATGCGGCGGGGGCAGGTGCGGGGGCGGGGGCCGGCGCAGCTGCGGATGCGGGCGGAGTCGGGGGTGAGGTTGGCGATGCGGATGCGGGCGGAGTCGAGGACGGCTCATCCATGTGTCCACGATAGCGGCGAGGGTGTGGACGGGGTCCGGAGTTGTGCGGTCGGGCTCGCGGCCTGGCTCGCGCTCGGACGAGCGCCCGCACACTGACGGCTACCGAGTCGGACAACAGCTACCGGATATCGGGGAGTTGTTGTCCGGACGGGTAGCTGCGAGCGTGCGAGCGCGGGGAGTATCGGTCGCGAGGGGAGGCCGCCGGGGCCCGCCCACGAGACGGTCGCTTCGCGGCCTCTCGGCCTCGGTCGTGACGGCGCTTCGCGCTCGTGCCTTCCATTTGAATCGACTCAGCGGCACTCCACGCGAAATAGCGGCCTGGGGGTGTCGCTGAGGCGATTCAAATTGCACGGCGCCAGCGCGTCGCGTCGCGTCGCTCGCGCAGCAGACGTGGCGACCGCCCTACACGTCGGCGTGGAGCTCCCAGACCTGGTCGGCAGACATGCCCCATGCCCCAGTGGTACACGCTGGCGCGGTCGGCAACGCGCACGGCGTCCATACCGACCTCGAGGTGCGCCGGCGTATCCGAGGCGATGAAGGGCGTACCGAATTGGAACGCCTCGACGAGCGGGAGCCCGAGGCTCGCTAATGCGGATACAGGGAGAATCGCTCCGTCGGCGGGGAGTCGGGCGGTTTCGTCTCACTCATCCCCGGGGGATCTCGATGGGGAATGTCCTTCCAGCCGACCTCGTAGGGGGCGAAGTATCGGTTCACGAGGCGGTCGATCGCGATTCGCCATTGGGCAGTTCGGCCTGGGCGGACGTATTCGTTTCGGTACCGGCCCGCGGTCCACATCCCCATCGATCGGTATTTCCCGAGCATGCTGAACGATCGTGCGCGCACCGTGGCACGTTGACCGTCGGTACTGAGCTCGACGATCGGCTGGAACTGCAGGTGACTGTGCAGGACACCGTGCTCAGGCCCAGCGCCAAACAGGTCAAGACTCCGCCTGATCGACGGGCGACCTCGGTAGACGCCGCGGAGGGCGATCTCGATCGTGCCGTCCTCGGCGAACAATTCCGTCAGCTGGCTCCAGGCGAGTGATGAGAGGTGGTAACCGTAGGCGTACTGGGTCTGCTCGATTTCAACGAGTGACTCGAGTCGGGACACGCGCTCGTCGAGTGATAGCACACGCGTCGCGTCACCGTGGTCATCCGGAGCGGAGATGGGCCACGCCGCGGCCGTCCTCGCGCCGTCCTCGAGCGTCGCATCGGGGAAGCCGGTGAGCGGGGCAGGGTGATCGGCGCGAGTGAGACGGCTTTCCGCCGAGCGCTCATCGGCCCAGCCGCGGTCGTACGACGTGAATTGCGTCTCCGACGCATCGAGGCGCGTGACCTGCCAACCGGTCTCAACGAGATCGAACTCGACAACGCACGTGCCGATACCGAGCTCGTGCCAGCGCCCGTACACAGCCCACTGGGAGAGGAAGCGCACGGTAGCTCGCGCGCTCCCGTCGCCAAGTGCGATTTCGGGCTCGAACAGAACGGTCTCGAGGAGTCGGCCCTGGGTCTCGCGATCGCCGCAGATGGCTCGCAGTGCGGCGAGGAGCGCGTCGCGCCCGCGGATGGTGGCCGCGCCGATCTGAACAATCGCATCCTCGCTGAGCTGGTCCGTGAATCCTCTCCAATCGGCGTCGTCGAAGGCATAGCCGAGTCGCGAGATCACATACGCGATTTCGAATGTGCGCTCCGCGGAGGCAACTCGGGCCAGCAGGTCGTCGTCCGACCCAGGGGACGAAGTCTCGACATCGGCGTGCCCGGGCGCCTCATCCGGGAGCGGCGCGGGCCGCGGATCGAGAACGAGCGGTTCGTCCGGAATATCGGGCCAGATCGGCACGTGACCTGTCGCCGGCCGGTCGGGGGCGATGCCGAGCGTGGGGCCGGCGTCGGCATTGTCGTGCCAACCGCCGTCGAACGGAACGTGGAGCGTGCGCTCCCACCGAAGCGAGGCAAGCATCCAGCCATCGGATGTGCGTCGATACCTGCTGACCACCACCCCGTCCGCCCAGTAGGCGCCGTTGTCGGTTGCGCCAGTGTCGAGGCCTCGCCAGGTCGCCGTCGCGTGGTTGAGGGTGGAGTCGACCACGATGATCGGCATGACGTGAGCATGCATCGAGAGACCGGGCGTCGCGCTGCGCGAGCTCGATCCCGAGGGGCAAGCGAGTCGTGTCAACGAGACATGGATGCGACGACGTCCGGCGAATACGCCGCTCGCGCCGATCTCGATGGTGGCGTCTGGCAGGAAACACGCCGCGGCTCCCGCCGCGTCACCGCTCGCAAGGAGACGGCTGAAACGAGATTGGCACGCTCGGATGGCGCGGATGGCTTCGAGTCGCGCAACCCGCGCGCCTAGGCGGTGCGCTGCCATGTCCGCTCAAGCGTGGCCGATCGCGCGCGCCAGAGGAGCCCGTCGACGAGGCGATAGTGCACGAACGTGTGGACGACGAGGCGGTCACCCTTCTCGGCGGCTCCGGATGGAAACTCTGGGGCATCCTCGGTGAACTCGAAGTCGGAGATGAACTCTGCGGCGAGCCGGTCGCCGCTCGCGAAGGAATCGTCGATCCGCATGGTGCGCCTCGAAGACGTCCGTACCGATTGGTAGTGATCAACGACCTGCCTCGGTGACGTGAGCACCGTGCCCCTCGACACGACGAAGTCGATCTCTGGTTGAGAGAACGTGATGAGCCGCTCGAAATCGCCGGCATTGAAGGTCGAG
>JBQDJW010000013.1:8101-15245 GCA_052086425.1 Pseudoclavibacter sp.
CAATTTGTGCGAGGGAACGAGCGCCTGATGGACGGTTCCGACCTCACAGGCGCGTTGATCATTGAGCCCGTCGCTCGGCACGGTCGCTTCGACATCGGTGCCGTCTTCGAGCGTCAGCGTGACTGAGTAGGTGCTGCCCGCATACGCCGCGCGTGTCACCGTGCCGCGGAAGCGCAGGCCGTCGGGGTCGGCGCGGTCATGCGTCTCCAGGGCGACGTCCGCGCTTCGGAAGCCGATCGCGCTGCCGTCGCGCGCTCCGTCGATCGCGGAGGTCAAGCGGAGCCCGGTGTCGAGCTCCGGGCCGCCGCCGACGCTGAATCGTTCGCGCGGGAAGATGTTCTCGACGCCGAGGAACTTCGCGACGAAGGTGGTGCGGGGGTGTTCGAAAACCTCCTTCGGCGTCCCGTGCTGCTCGATGAGACCGCCACGCATGACCACCACTCGATCGGCCATGGCCAGCGCTTCGCTCTGGTCATGCGTCACGTACACCGACGTGTGCTCAAACTGGTCGTGCAGTTTCCGGATCTCACTGCGCATGGCGAGCCGCAGGGACGCGTCGAGGTTCGACAGTGGTTCATCGAAGAGCATCAACCTGGTCGCCGAGACCAGCCCGCGAGCGAGCGCGACGCGCTGCTGCTGTCCACCGGAGAGCTCGTGCGGGTACCGCTTCAGGAACCGAGAGAGCCCGACCGACTCCAGCATTCGCTCGGCACGATCGCTGCTCTCGCGCCGGGACGCGCCTCGGAGCCGCAGGGGGTAGGCCACGTTGGATTTGACGGTGCGGTGCGGCCACAACGCGTAGCTCTGGAACACCATGCCGATCTCGCGCTGATGCGTCGGGAGGTGCTCGCCGGTTTCGATGTCCACGAATGTCTTGTCCCCGACGCGGACTGTGCCCTCGGAAGGGGTCTCAAGTCCAGCGAGGCAGCGGAGCGTGGTCGTCTTTCCGCAGCCGCTCGGGCCGAGCAGTGCGACGAACTCTCCCGGTTCGATCTCGAGGTCGATGCCTGCGAGGGCCGTAGCGTCGCCGAATCGCTTGGTGAGGCCGGTGATGGCAACGGGTTCTTTCATTGGCGTGAGTCCTGTTCGTTTGCGGCCGCGAGGGCGAGGCGAGGCCTCGGGGGCTTCGAGTCGGGAGTGCGTTCGCGTTTCGTTGTGCGGCGTACCCACCGCGCGAGCAACAGTTGCAGGAGGCCGATGGCCGCCGCGACGCAGCAGATCTGCGCGATGAGGAGCACGAAGATTGCCGCCGAGACCTCGGGACGGCCCGAGGTGTA
This sequence comes from Pseudoclavibacter sp., assembly GCA_052086425.1. Lineage (GTDB taxonomy): Bacteria > Actinomycetota > Actinomycetes > Actinomycetales > Microbacteriaceae > Pseudoclavibacter. The sequence continues at coordinate 9,379 of JBQDJW010000013.1, forward strand.
GTACGAGTAGACCTGTACGGACAGGAGCGTTTCGGTCTGCGTCGACAGCAGCAATGGGACGGCGAGAGTGCCGGAGAGCACGACGTAGGCCAGGAACCATCCGTTGAGCAGCGAGGGCGCCGTGAGCCTGAGCACGACCGCGACAAGGGCACGCCACTTCGGTGCGCCCGAGACCCATTCGGCCTCTTCGAGATCCTTCGGGATCTGTGCGATCGCGCCGCCAACAGCCCTACCGACGAGCGGGATGACGGTGATCACCAGCGCGAAGCCGAGCACGATTGGCGTGCCGTACAGCTGATTGACGCCCGGGATCGATAGCACCAGCCACAGCACGCCGAGCGCGAGGATGAGACCGGGAATTGCCGACGGTATCCACTGCGCCAGGTCGATAGCGTGCGCGGCGACGCCGCGCCGAAGTCGTGCAAACCAGAGCATGAGTGCTGAGGCAAGCGTGGCGATCGCGCCGGCGATGAGCGCGACGGCGAAGGTGAGCCAGAACGCCGACTGCAAACGTGGGTCAGCCGCAACGAACTCGAAGTTTGCGAGTGTGTACTCCTGCGTCGCCCCTATGAACGGCGAGAGCGAGACGAGCACGATCTGGGCGACCGGAAGCGCGACCCCGATGAGGGCGAACATGAGGACGCCGGCGAAGGCCACGAACCGCCATGGGCCGAGGTCCCAGAGCGACCGTGACCCGCCCTTGCCGCTGACCGTCGTGAATGAGCGGCGCCCCATCACTCGATACTGCGCGATCACGAGGAGGACGAGGAACACCATGAGCCCGACTGCCAGCGAGCTGGCCTGCCCGTATTTCGGCATCGATCCGGCGTCGTTAAGATACGCGTAGATCTCGGTCGGCAGGACGTAGATCCCGGCGGGGACACCGAGGATCTGCGGGAGCTCGAACGATTCCAGTGTCACGATGACAGACAGGATGCCGACGCCGGCGATTGCGGGCGAGAGCACTGGCAGTTGCGTGCCGAGGAACGTGCGGATCGGCGAGGCGCCTGCAACGCGGGCGGCTTCCTCGAGACTCCGATCCATGGCGGCGAAGGCGCCGACCATCAAATAGAACTGGAAACCGACCGCGCGGATCGCCGACACGAACACGATTCCCCACCACGACTCGATATTGATCGCAGCGTCGGTCCCCGCGATACCGAGGGTCGTATTGATCAACCCGACGTTGCGGTTGCCGAGGAGACCCCACGAGATGGCGGTGAAGAGCGGCGGTGATGCGACGAGCACCGCCATCGTGACGTGGATCAGCCACTTGGCCGGCATATTCGTGCGAGTGGCGAGCGTCGCGAAGATCACAGCGATGATCAGGGATATCGCGACGATTGCGACCGTGAGCCCGATCGTATTCCAGAGCGCCGAGTAGGTCGTCGAGGCACTGAGCACCTCGCGGACCGGCCCGAGGGTGAATGGGCTCTCCCCGAACGGGGACTCCTTGAATGCACCGATGACGACCATGAGCACCGGCGCGCCGAGAATCGCGAGACTTGCGAGGGCGACAAGCCATTGGCCATTGCGGTCGCCGTGCAGTGAGGTGAAACGCTTCATGCGGATCCTTATTCCAGGACGAGGTCGCGGTGCCCTGCCAGATGCACAGCATCGCGACGTCGAATGGCGACTACCGGGCGGCGAAGATGCTCGAGAACGTCTCCTGGATCATGTCGGCGTTCGCATCGAGTTCATCCTGCGGCGGAATGTCGGCGAGGTTGGCCTCGCTGAACGTTGGTAGCCCGTGCGGAGAGGCGACGTCCGTAATTGGGGTATTCCCCGCCTCGGCCATTTGCTCTTGCGCCTCGGAGCTGAAGATCCAGTTCTGCCAGATTCGCGCGAGATTCGGGCTGGTCGTGCCGTCCAGGATCATTGACTGCATGGCCATCGCAATGTTGTTCTCGGCCATGAAATGCACCTCGAGAGGTTGGCCGCGTGAGGCGTTCAACGCCATATACGGCGCATCGGCCCCGAGCATGACCGGGTATTCGCCCTGCGTCAGCGACTGCACGGTCTGCGCGAACTCACCCTTGAGCGCAACGTTGGCGGCGATCCCCTCGAGCGTTTCCTCGTCAACTGCGCCCGAGAGATACAGCCTGGAGAGGAAGCCCTGACCGCCACCGGGAGCGCTCGGGTCATGCATGACGAGCTTTCCTTCCCATTTGGGGTCGGCGAAATCTGCCCAGTTCGTTGGGAGCTCCGACGCGTCGATCAGGTCGGTATTGATGCCGACCCCGAAGAGGGACCATTGGGCGACGACGAAACTGCCATCTTCGCTGGCGGTATGGCTCTCGAGGTTCGATGTCAGGCCGGTGGGCATTTGGAATGCGAGGGGCATGTATGGTTCCGCGTACCCCTGTCCCGCGTACCTGGCGCCGTTCGCATTGTCGAGAATCGTGCCGGCGTGTTTTCCCGTGCTGGACTCCGCCTCGAGCGTTGCTTGAAGCTGTGCGCCGACGAGCTCGGTGGATTGGACGTTGATGCCTGGAAAACGCTCGGCGAACAGGTCGTAGAGCGGTTCCCGAAGCGTGTGATTCGAGCCGTAGAACATGAGGTCGGTTTCTCCCGACTCGATCGCGGCGTCGTAGTGCTCGCGGATTTGCTGCTCCGTTTCGGCGTCGAAACCGAGTTCGCTCAGATCGAGCTCACTGGCGCTGTCGAGGTCCCCCGTCTCGTCGACTCCGCTCGATTGTGATGAGCATGCCGTCGTGAATGTCAATAGGGCCGCGGAAGCGGAAGCGAGGGCGACTGCGGTCAGAGAACGGTGTTTCATGATGACTCCATCGAGGTCGTGACGGATAGAACGTGCGCGCGACGGCATGACTGATCGCCGGCTGCCATGGGTGACAACCGCGAGCTGCAGCGCTCCCGAGGGCCGCCGACGTTGGCGCTTCCAGGGGGATCCGAGAACAAGCATCGGACACTGCTGTCACGGAACAAACGCTGACGGTCGGGTTTCCGTATCGTGGGAAGATCGCATGTTGACCGCACGCCGCGGTGCGGAATTGGAGGGCCGTATGACGGCTGCGCAACTGACGCTGAAGGCAGTCTCGTTACTCGCGGAGCGTGGCGCGGTGACCGTCACAGAGCTTGCACGTTCGCTCGATATTCCGACGACAACAGCGCACCGCATCCTCGGCGATTGCCGCGCGAGCGGCTTCGCGATGCAGCGTCGGCGAGGCGGGCCGTACACGGTCGGCCCGACGCTCCGGGAGGCAGCACGCCTGCTCGAGGCGGAATCACGACGCAATGAGGCCACCTACGAGGCAATGACCTGGCTGGCAGCACAAAGTGGCGAGATGGTGGCGCTTGCGGTGCTCGAGGGCAGTCGCGTTCGCTTCGTCGAGAGTGTTCCCGGCACGCGAGAGACGTCGATCGGGCCGCAGAACGGCCGCGTGCTCCCCGCATACGCCACGGCGGCCGGGAAGGCGATCCTGTCGCGGCACGGTTCGTCAGACGTGCGACGCACCTTTCCGAGCGACGGCAATGGGAGAGAGCGCCTGTGGGGGCTCACCTGGCTGCAGTTCGCTGCGCAACTCGAACGGGTGCGGCAGACCGGTTGGGCCGTGAACACGGGCGGCTTCCGGGCCCCCGTCGCGTCGGTTGCGTCGCCGATCGTTGCCGGCGACGGTTCCTGCACGTCGGCGGTTGTCGTCGTCGCACCGAGGTCGAGGCTCGACCTCAAGCGCGAACTCCTCGTGACAGCGAGGCTCGTGGTCAGTGCCGCGGACCGCATCCACCGTCGGGTACTTCCGGAGGAATCTCGATCGACGTGAAATGGAGATTCGCACGCGACGGTCGCCCGCGCGACGGTCGCGTCGCGACCCCTCGGGCGTCGGCACGCCGCGACGCTCGCGCAGCAGACGTGGCGACCGCCCTACACGTCGGCGTGGAGCTCCCAGACCTGGTCGGCAGACATGCCCCAGTGGTACACGCCGGCGCGGTCGCGGCCCGCGACGCGCAGGCGCCGAGACAGGTCGGTGTCGCGCAGCACTTCGGCGATGCCGGCCTCGAGTCGCTCGCCGTACTCGGCGTACGCGGAGGCACCAGCACCGGATCCAGCCCCGGCAGAAGCCCCGGCCCCAGACGACCCGCCAGCCGCACCGGCCCGCTCGACAACGCGCACGGCGTCCATACCGACCTCGAGGTGTGCTGGCGCATCCGAGGCGATGACGGGCGTGCCGAACTGGAACGCCTCGACGAGCGGAAGCCCGAAGCCCGCCTCGAGCGTCGGCACGACGAGTGCCGAGGCGCGCTGCAGCGCGACGGCGACCGCGGTGTCGCTGATGACCCCGAGCATCCGCACCCGGCGGGCATCGACGCCACTCGCGGCGACGAGTGCCTCGGAGGTCTGCTCGTTCTTGCCGTCGCCGACCGAGGTCGGCCCGACGATCACGAGCGTGACCCCGGCGAGCTCGGGCCGTGCAAGCGCGGCGAGCAGCGGCGCGAGGCCCTTGCGAGGGGCCGCGGTCGCGAACGTGAGCACGTATTCGTCCGGCAGGCCGATGCGCTCGGCGATTCGGTCGCCCTCGTCCTCGGTGTCGGGCAGAGCGATGCGCCGGTCGGCGGCGCCGCCGATGACGCGCAGTCTGTCGCCGAAGTCGTACTGCAGCGAGAGCTCGTCGGCAACCGCATTGGTCGGCGCGACGATGGCCGACGCGAAGCGATAGGCGCGGCGCATCATCGCCTGTTCGAACGTGACCTCGCCCGGTGTGCGCAGCTCGGGCCGACGGGTGGCGCTCGCATCGTGCACCGTGACGACGGTCTGGTCGATGCCGTACGACATCGAGATGTCGCGGATCGGCGCGAGCAGGCTCATCGAGTGGATGAAGCCGCCGCCGGCGCGTCCAAGCGAGAAGCCGCGCCGCCAAGAGTTCGCGAGGGAGTCTCTCCGCTTGCCGAGTTGCGTGATGCTGGTCAGCCCGGGCAGCTCGCCCTCGACCCGCTCGAGCTCCTCCGGGGCCGCCTTCGGCACGATCGCCTCGACGTCGCAGCCCGCGGGGGCGCGAGCGATCACGAGCTCGGAGAGGTTGCGGGCGTATCGGCGCCCGCCGCTCGGCCGATCCTCGAGCATCCGGTCGGGAAGAACGCGAAGCGTGACCATCAGACCGCAAGCACTCCCTGCTTCGCCGCGACCTCGAGGGCGTCGAGCCACGGACGCATGGGGGCGACGCCCACCGCGTGCCAGCGGTCGTGCCCCAACACCGAGTACGCGGGGCGGGGCGCCGGGCGCACGAACGCCGACGAGTCGGTCTCGTGCACCGCGTCGGGGTCGGCGCCGACGAGACGGAAGATCTCTCGCGCGAAGCCGTGCCACGACACGGCGCCCGCGTTGGTGCCGTGGTAGTTGCCGGCGGGGGCCCCTGCATCGAGCAGCGCGACGATCTGGTCGGCGAGGTCGCCCGTGAAGGTGGGCTGCCCGAGCTGGTCGGTCACGACGTCGACGCTCGGGCGCGAGGCCGCGAGCTTCGCCATCGTGCGGGCGAAGTTGCCGCCGCCGGCGCCGTAGAGCCACGCGGTGCGCACGATGAGCGTGCCATCCGGATGCTCCGATCGCGCGAGACGTTCGCCCTCGGCTTTCGTGCGTCCGTACGCCGAGATCGGGTCGAGCGGCGCATCCTCGGGGTAGGGCTCGGACGCGTCGCCGCGGAAGACGTAGTCGGTCGAGAGTTGCACGAACCGCGCGCCGGCCTCACGCGCTGCTGCGGCGAGGTTCGCGGCGCCGGTCGCGTTGACGGCGTATGCCGCGGCCTCGTCGGTCTCGGCGTCATCGACCCGCGTGTACGCGGCGGCGTTGACGACGGCGTCGTGCGAGGCTGCGGCGGCGCGGCATGCGGCCGCGTCGGTCACGTCGAGGTCGG
>JBQDJW010000014.1:0-6918 GCA_052086425.1 Pseudoclavibacter sp.
GAGGCTGGCAGGTCGCCCCGTCCGCGGGCGGATCAGGCCCACGGCCGGGTGCGAGACGAGTCGCCGCCGTCATCGTCGACGGCAGGCCGCGGCCCGAATTGGCAGATGTGCATCCTCGCGAGCGTGCGGCTCGACCGGGGCTCGCATCGCCCCGCTACCCTTGGGGCATGACCGAAGTGCGCACGCTCATCCTGGTCCGACACGGCCAGAGCGAATGGAACGAGAAGAACCTGTTCACCGGGTGGGTCGACGTCGAACTCACCGAGAAGGGCCGCTCCGAGGGCGCGCGCGCGGGCGAGCTTATCCGCGACGCCGAACTCGATCCCGACATCCTCTACACCTCCCTGCTCACGCGGGCCATCGACACCGCGAACATCGCCCTCAAGGAGGCGGGCCGCGGCTGGATCGACGTGAAGCGCACGTGGCGCCTCAACGAACGCCACTACGGGGCGCTGCAGGGCAAGGACAAGGCGCAGATCCGCGACGAATTCGGTGACGAGCAGTTCATGACGTGGCGCCGCTCGTACGACACGCCCCCGCCGCCCCTCGACGACGACTCCGAGTGGTCGCAGGCGCACGACGTCCGGTACCAGGGGCAGGACATCCCTCGCACCGAGTGCCTGAAGGACGTGCTCGAGCGGTTCCTCCCGTACTGGGAGTCCGACATCGCTCCCGACCTCCGCGAGGGCCGCACGGTCATGATCGCGGCGCACGGCAACTCGCTCCGCGCGCTCGTCAAGCACCTCGACCAGATCGGCGACGACGACATCTCGGGCCTCAACATTCCGACGGGCATTCCGCTCGTCTACCGCCTTGACGCCGAGACGCTCCGCCCGATCGAGCCGGCCGCGTACCTCGACCCGGAGGCGGCGGCGGCAGGTGCCGCCGCCGTCGCGAGCCAGGGCAAGTAGCCGCGCGCGAGGGCCTCGGCACGCGGGCCACACGCGAACGGGCGGGGCGCATCCGGAAATTCTCGGATGCTCCCCGCCCGTTTCGTCGCGCTCGCCGCTGTGCGGAGGCGCGGAGCCGCTACTCGGCCGCGGCGGGCGAACGGCTCTGCTGCCAGGCGCCCGTCGCGAGGTACTCGATCTTCTTCGCGATCGACACGGCGTGATCGGCGAAGCGCTCGTGGTACCGGCTCATGAGCGTCGCGTCGACGACGGCGACACCGTCGGCCTCGTTCTGAAGAATGTCGAACGTCGAGCGGTGCAGCGCGTCGACCTTGATGTCGTCGGTCTTGATGTCGTCGGCGATCTCGAGCTGCTGCGTCTCCAGCAGCGTCACGAGCTTGGTTGCGATCTCGACGTCGAGCGCGCCCATCTGGGCGAAGGTGTCGCGGATCGCCTCGGGGCCGACCTGGCCGGGGAAGCGGTAGCGCGAGATCTGCGCGATGTGGGCGGCGAGGTCGCCCATGCGCTCGAGCGACGCGCTGATGCGCAGCGCGCTCACGACGATGCGCAGGTCGCGGGCGACAGGAGCTTGGCGGGCGAGGATCTCGATCGCGAGCTCGTCGAGCGAGAGCGAACGCTCGTCGATCGCACGGTCGCCGTCGATCACGCGCTCGGCGAGCGCGACGTCGGAGGTGGCGACGGCCTGCGTGGCGTTCGCCATGGCCGCGCGGACGAGCCGGGCGATCTCGACGAGACGCCACTGAACTTCGGCAAGTTCCTGCTGGAAGACTTCGCGCATGTTGGTCCTTTGCTGGGGTCGGTGGCCTCACGGATGGAGCTGCGGAGGCCGAAGCAAGCCAGACCACTCTACGGACAGCAGGTGACGCGCCCGTGTACCGGGCGTGACGGGCTCGTGCGATTTCATCCGGATGCGCCCCTCGCGACGAGCGGTGAGGTCGCGCTCGAGACCGCCGCGGGGTCGTAGACGACTTACGCTTGTGCCGATGGATGTCACGCTCGCGGTTTTCGTGTCGCTCTTGTTCGGCATCGGGGTCGGTGCTGGGTTCGTCGCGCTCGTCGGCGCTGCATCCGCCCACCGGGCACGGATCGCGGCCGCGCTCGAGTCGCGCCCACCGGAGGGTGTCGAGCGCGCCCTCGATGCCCTCGGGACCGCCGCATTCGTGACCGACCCATCGCACAACATCCTCGTCATGACGGCGAGCGCGTCGACGATGGGTTTCGCGCACCGCGGCGGGCGCCTCGATGAGCGGCTCGGCGCGCTCGTCGACGAGGCCCGCGACCGCGGCGCCCCGGTCGACGCCGAGATCGAAGTCCCCCGCGGCCCCTTCGGCAGCGCCGAGCTCCACCTCCACGCCCGGGCGGCGCGCATCGCAGGCCGGCACTTCGTCGTCACGGTCGAGGACCGCACTGAAGCGCTCAGAGTCGAGAGCGTGCGTCGCGATTTCGTCGCGAACGTGAGTCACGAGCTCAAGACGCCGATCGGCGCGATCACCCTGTTGTCGGAGGCGCTCGAGCAGGCGGCCGACGACGAGGAGCAGGTGCGGTACTTCACGGGCAGGCTCGAAACGGAGGCGGCTCGGCTCAAGCGCCTCACGAACGAGCTACTCGACCTGAGCCGGCTGCAATCGACCGACTCGCTCGAGCACGCGACGATCGTCGATACGGGCGAGATCGTCGACCTGGCCGTCGACCAGGCGCGCGTGCAGGCCGAGGCGAAGCACCTCAGCATCACGGCGCACACGCCGCGGGGCATGCTCGTGTTCGCCGACGCGGGCCTGCTGCTGATGGCGTTGCACAACCTCGTCGTCAACGCGGTCAACTACTCGGCCGAGGGCTCGCCGATCGGCGTTGGCGCTCGAATCCTCGACGACGCCGTCGAGGTCTCGGTCACCGACCAGGGCATCGGCATCGCGCCGGAGGATATCGGCCGCATCTTCGAGCGCTTCTACCGCGTCGACCCTGCGCGGTCGCGACGAACCGGCGGAAGCGGCCTCGGCCTCAGCATCGTCAAGCACATCGTCGAGAACCACGGCGGCGATATCCGCGTGTGGTCGAGGGTCGGAAAGGGGTCGACCTTCACGGTGCGCCTGCCGCTCGTCGACGACGCCTCGGCGTTCGACGACTTCGAGCTCGACGATCTCGAGATCGATGGGCTGACAGAGCGTGGGAGGACCGCGCTCAGGGCGACAGAGTACCGGGGCACCGAGCGCGGCGGGGGAGACGGCGGACGCGCGGGCGAAACCAATATTTCTAACCGATGAACCAGTGAACCGGCCTAGGATCACCTTGACTTCACCAGGAGTTTGCCTTGAGGTTGCACAATGGGAACGTGACCCGGATCCTCCTCATTGAAGACGAAGCCTCGCTGTTCGAACCCCTGTCGTTCTTGCTGAAGCGCGAGGGCTACGAGGTCGACATCGCCGAATCGGGCACAGACGCCCTCGACCTCTTCGATGAGCACGACCCCGATCTCGTGCTGCTCGACCTCATGCTCCCGGGGATCCCCGGTACCGAGGTGTGTCGCCAGATCCGCATGACCTCGCAGGTGCCGATCATCATGCTGACCGCGAAAGACAGCGAGGTCGATATCGTCGTCGGCCTCGAGCTCGGCGCCGACGACTATGTGACCAAGCCGTACTCGACTCGCGAACTCATCGCGCGCATCCGTGCCGTGCTGCGCCGCAACTCGACCGGCGACGGCGAGGTCGACGACGGCATCGTCGAGGTCGGCCAGGTGCGCATGGACATCGAGCGCCACACCGTCACGGTCCGCGGCGACCTCACACCGATGCCGCTCAAGGAATTCGAGCTGCTCGAGTATCTGATGCGCAACTCGGGTCGCGTTCTGACGCGCGGCCAGCTCATCGACCGCGTCTGGGGCCCCGACTACTTCGGCGACACAAAGACGCTCGACGTGCACATCAAGCGCATCCGGTCGCGGGTCGAAGAGACGCCGTCATCGCCGAAGCTGCTCGTGACCGTGCGCGGGCTCGGCTACCGCTTCGAGGAGTAGCCTCCGCAGCGGTGCGGGGTTTCCCCGAGGGGCCGCGAAGCGGCCGCCTCGCGGGCGGCGTGCCGCGGAGAGTCTCCCGACCTGCTCTCGACCTGGCCGACCTGCCGCTACGGCTGGGCCTCTTCTTCGCCCTCGATGGGCTCGGTTCCCTCTTCGACGACGGCACCCTCGTCGCCGGTCGTCGGGGCGGGCTGCGTCGCAGGAGCCGTTTCCGCCGGCTTCTGCGGGATGAGCGTCGCGTACTCCGCGAGCGTGCCGTCGAGCACGGGCACGTCGAACACGGTCGACTCGCCGCCGGGGTTCGTGAACGTGACCTCGACGGTCGCGCCGACGTCGAGCGGCGCGCCGCTGAGCAGGACCTGCTGGCCGTCGTCGTAGCCGAACTTGGTGATCGACGAGCTGGGGTCGAGGGCGATCTGCCCCGTCACTCCCTCGGCGTCGACGGTCACGGTGCCGGACTCGCCCGCGTGGTTGACGATAGCGCCGACGAAGGAGCCGAGCGTCGAGGTCTGGCCTTCGTCGCCGTTGACGAGAATCATCACGTTGCGGAACTCGAGATCGCCGACCGTGACGTGCACGCCGTCGCTCGCGCTGTACTGGATCATCGTGGCCTGTGAGCTGATGAGATTGCAGCCGGCGAGGCCGCCGGCAAGGGCGACGGCAAGGGCGACGGATGCGGCGGCGCGAAGCTTCACGACGGGGGCCTCCAGGAGTGCGAGCGTTGAGGTGGGCCGCCGGGCGATCTTCGCCACGGTCAGGCGTTCCTCAGCCTAGCCGACCGCACGCGCATGGCGTGTCCACACGCCGTCCGGCGAGCGGCGGCGTACTCTAGCACGTCTCGTTCGTGCTAAACTTTGCGCGAAAGGGGTCTGCATCTATGCAATTTAAAGTCGGGGAGACCGTTGTCTACCCCCATCACGGTGCCGCCACTATTACCGAGGTGAAAACTCGCAAAGTTAAGGGCGAGGAAAAGACCTACTTGAAGCTCGACGTCGCGCAGGGAGACCTCGTTATCGAGGTTCCCGCCGAAAACGTCGACCTCGTCGGTGTGCGCGATGTGATCGGGAAGGACGGTCTTGACAAGGTGTTCGAGGTGCTTCGCGCGCCGATCACCGAAGAACCGACCAACTGGTCGCGCCGGTTCAAGTCGAACGTCGAGAAGCTCGCCACTGGCGACGTGATCAAGGTCTCCGAGGTCGTGCGCGATTTGTGGCGCCGCGACCAGGATCGCGGGCTGAGCGCCGGCGAGAAGCGGATGCTCGCCAAAGCTCGACAGATCCTCGTTTCCGAGCTCGCTCTGGCCGAGAAGACCGACGAAGAGAGCGCCGCAAACGTGCTCGACGAGGTTCTGGCCTCCTAGCGAAATCCTGCGGCTTCGTACCACTCGTTCGAGGGCGGCCGCGGTTCCACGATTCGTGTGACCGCGGCCGCCCTCTTTCCTTTCGTCGATTCCGTCGTTCGTTCGCGCGAATTCCTTGTCTCGAACGCGGCCGGATTCCCTCGTTTGTTTTTGCAATTCGCCGAAGTGATTCTTGCGGCTCGATGCATGGCCGGATGCGATGGGTCACCGCGGCGTGTCTCGGCGCGTCGTTCCTCGGCACGCGTCGTGCATCGGCCCGCGTGCACCGATGGCCTGATCGACCATGCGGTTTGATGGGCGCATGGCACAACCACTCGTCGGACCAGCTGCCGCACCCACTCCGCGCACGGGCCTCGTGCTGGTCGCCGCGGGTCGTGGAACGCGGCTCGACGCGGGCCGGCCGAAGGCCCTCGTCGACGTCGCGGGTCGCACGATGCTGGAGCACGCCCTCCTCGCGTTTCGCGGGTTCCCCGGCAAACTCACCGTCGCGGTCGCCGCACCCGCCGACCACCTCGAGCTCGTCGGGGACATCGCCAGCGCTGCGCTCGGGGAGGCGGGCGTCGACGACGTGACGTTCGCGGTCGTCGCCGGGGGAGCATCCCGTCAATCGTCGGTCGCGGCCGCGCTCGACGCGCTGCCCGCCGACTGCGACGTGGTGCTCGTGCACGACGCCGCTCGCGCGCTCGCCCCGCGCGCCCTTGCGGAGCGCGTCGCGGGCGCCGTGCGGGCGACGGGCGACGGCGTGGTTCCGGTGCTGCCCGTCGTCGACACGATCAAACGACTCGACGGCGACGCGGTGGTCGAGACGCCCGATCGCGCGATGCTCGGCGCGGCCCAGACGCCGCAGGGGTTCCCGGCCGCAGCGCTGCGGGAGGCATATCGCGCCGCGTCCGTCGAATACACCGACGATGCCGCCCTTGCAGCTGCGGCAGGACTCCGAGTTCGCACGGTCCCTGGCGACGCGCTCGCGTTCAAGATCACGCGCCCCGACGACCTCGACCGGGCGGTCCGCGAGCTCTCGAGGTCGGGAAACGACTCCGGCGCGGGGGCACTCGGCCGGGCGCGGCTCGGCCAGGCGGAGTCCGGGTCGGCGGGGGAGACCCGCGTCGGCCTCGGAATCGACGCGCACGCCTTCGACGACGACGCGCCCCTCCACTTGGCGTGCCTGCACTGGCCCGGCGAACGGGGCCTCGCCGGGCACAGCGACGGCGACGTCGTCGCCCATGCCATCTGCGACGCGCTGCTGGCGGCCGCGAGCCTCGGCGACCTCGGCGGCGTGTTCGGCACCGACGACCCCGAGCTCGCCGGCGCCGGCGGCGAGGTGTTCTTGCGGCGTGCACGTGAACTGCTCGAGGCGAACGGCTCGCGCATCCGCAACGTGTCGGTGCAGTTCGTCGCGCAGCGGCCGCGGTTCGCGCCGCGACGCGATGAAGCGAAGGCGGCACTCGAAGCGGTGCTCGGGGCGCCCGTCTCGATCGCGGCGACCACGACCGACCGGCTCGGCTTCACCGGCCGCGGGGGGGGGCGCGGCGCGCAGCCCGCCGCCCCCGCCGCCGCCCCCCCCCCCCAACACGCCCCCCCGCGCGGCCGCGCCGGGGGGCCCGCCCCCAGCCCCCCCCCCCCCCGGCCCCCCC
>JBQDJW010000014.1:6928-14864 GCA_052086425.1 Pseudoclavibacter sp.
GCGGGATGCGCCTCGTCGAGCCGGGCGCCGACCTCGCGATCGCGACGGCCCTCGTCGACGTCCGCGACGGCTAAGCGCCGCCGCCGGGCGACCGGCCGGGGCGCCTCGACGCTCGACCCCGCGACGAGCGACCGCGCGCCGGCCGGGGTGCCCCGCCGTGCCCGCGCGCCGCTATGAAGAGCCCGGCCCACTGCTCGGCGTCGAGGTCTCGCGGCAGGTGGCCTCTGCCGACGCGCTCCCGCGCGAGCCACGCATCCACTCGACCCAATCGATGGGGCGGAACCGCCCGTCGCACGATCTCGGCGAGACCGCGCCCGCGGCCCTGGAACACGGCGTGCACGAACGCGCGGTAGTCGTCGCCGCTGCCATCCGGGACAAGCGGGTCTGGGCGACGGGTGATGGTGAGCAGGCCGCCGTCGACGGCAGGCCTTGGGGAGAACGCGGCGGCGGGAACGCGCCCGTGCAGCTCGAACGTCACCCACGGCCACCACTGCGCCGTCATCATCGTGATCCCGCCGACGCCCGCCCGGCGCCGCGCAACCTCCCATTGCACGAGCAGCACGGCGTGCGTGCAGCTCGGCGTGCGCAGGAGCTTGCGCAGCATGGCCGTCGTGAGGTGGAACGGCAGGTTGCCGACGACCACATGGGGCGCGGCGGGCGACCGCCAGCGGACGAAGTCGTCGTTGACGACCCTGATGTCCGTCCCGAAGTCTCGCTCGAGGCGACGGGCGAGCCCCGGGTCGATCTCGACTGCGGTCACCGGCCGGCCGAGACGGGCGAGTTCGGTCGTGAGCGCTCCGCGCCCCGGTCCGATCTCGACGACGTGGCCGCGCGTACGGGCCACTTGGGAGATCATGCGGCGAATGATCGCCGCGTCGGAAAGGAAATTTTGGCCGTGTTCATGACGGCCGCCGTGCAAGGTTGGCACGAGTGAGCTCCGAAGAAGTTCGACTGGTTCCGGGCACGACGAATCGCGGCCCGGCTGAGCCTGTGAACGGCGGAGTCGGCACGCCAAAGCGCGCGCGTGTGCGCGTGGCTCCCGCGAGAAGGTGGGAAGAAGCTCCGAGCGATCCGCCGCTAAGTGCGGGGACGCTCGTAAACGATTGCCATCATCGAAGTCATGTGCAGCATGATAGCGGCGGCGGGCGCCGCGGCGGGGATCGTGGCGATCGGGACGAAATCGCCACCGCCTAGACTCGTGACGTGACTCAGCGGTTCTACGACACCAAGACGCAGGCGTTGCGCGACTTCGCGCCGCTCGTTCCCGGCGAGGTGTCGATGTACGTGTGCGGTCCGACTGTGCAGTCCGGCCCGCACATCGGGCATATCCGGTCGGCGCTCGTGTACGACCAGATCCGTCGCTGGCTCGAGTACCGAGGGCTGCGCGTCACGCTCGTGCGCAACGTCACCGACATCGACGACAAGACCCTGGCGAACGCGACCGAGACGGAGCCATGGTGGGCTCTCGCCTATCGCGTCGAGCGCGAGTTCGGCGACGCGTACGCGCGCCTCGGCGTCCGCCCGCCGACCTACGAACCGCGCGCGACCGCATCCGTCATGGAGATGCAGGCGATCATCGCGACGCTCATCGAACGCGGCCACGCCTACGCGGCGGACGACGGCTCCGGCGATGTCTACTTCGAGACATCGACCTGGCCCGAGTACGGCGCGCTCACCCACCAGCGCACCGCCGAGATGGAGCCGGCCGACGACGGTCCGCAGCGTGCCAAGCGGGGTCCGCACGACTTCGCCCTGTGGAAGGGGCGCAAGCGCGGCGAGCCCGAGACCGCCGCGTGGCCGAGCCCGTGGGGCAGCGGGCGACCCGGCTGGCACATCGAATGTTCGGCCATGTCGACGAAGTACCTCGGTGAGCGCTTCGACATCCACGGCGGCGGCCTCGACCTTCGCTTCCCGCACCACGAGAACGAGATGGCGCAGTCGAACGCCGCGGGCCACGGCTTCGCGCAGACGTGGCTCCACAACGGGCTCGTGAACTTCCGCGGGCAGAAGATGTCGAAGTCGATCGGCAACATCCTCACGGCCGCAGACCTCTTCGAGCGGGCCCGGCCGATCGTCATCAGATACGTGCTCGGCGCAGCGCACTACCGCTCGGTCATCGAGCTGAACGACGACTCTCTCGCCGAGGGTGAGGCGGCGTTCGGTCGCATCGAGTCGTTCATCGAGCGCGCCGAGGCCCATCTGCGGGCCGCCGCGCGCGAGGTCCCGGATGCGGGGAGCGTGACGGCCGCGTTCGAGGCCGCCATGCTCGACGACATCGCGATCCCGCAGGCCCTTGCCGTCGTGCACGGGGAGATCACGAGGGGCAACCAGGCGGCCGACGCGGGAGACGCCGACGCCGTTGCCGCAGCGCTCGCGAGCGTTCGCGGCATGCTCGGAGTGCTCGGCATCGACCCGCGAGACCCCGACTGGGCGGGTGATGACGACGGCGACGCGCATGCGGCGGCCCTCGGCGCCCTCGTCGAGCAGCTGCTCGAGCAACGGCGCTCTGCGCGCACGACGAAAGACTTCGCGGCCGCGGACCGCATCCGCGACGCGCTTGCCGCCGCGGGCGTCACCGTGGCCGACTCGGCGACTGGAACGACCTGGAGTGTGAACTGACGATGGCTGCATCCGGCGGGGGAGCCCCGCGAAAGAGAAAAGGCCCGATCAAGGGCACAGGCGGGCATGGCCGCCGGTCACTCGAGGGCAAGGGGCCGACGCCGAAGGCGGAGGACCGTGCCTGGCACCCGGCGGGCAAGCGCAAGGCCGCCAAAGACCGGCTCGACGCCAAGCGCGGCACGACGCCCGCGCCGCGCGGCGGCCGCGACGGGGGAGCGCCCAGACGCCGGACGGACGACGAGACCGAGCTCGTCACGGGCCGCAACTCGGTGCTCGAAGCGCTGCGCGCAGGAATCCCCGCGACCGCGCTGCACGTCGCCGCGCGCATCGAACTCGACGACCGCATGAAAGAGATCCTGCGAGTCGCGACCGCTCGGGGCATCCCCGTGCTCGAAGTCATGCGCCCCGAGCTCGACCGGCTCGCCGGGCGCGACGCCGTGCACCAGGGCGTGCTCATCAAGGTGCCTGCGTACGTGTACGACGACCCGATGGTCCTGCTCGATCGCATCACGCAGCGACGGCAGACCCCGCTCGTCGTGGCGCTCGACGGCGTCACCGACCCGCGCAACCTGGGCGCGATCATCAGGTCGGTCGCCGCATTCGGCGGGCAGGGCGTCATCGTGCCGCAGCGGCGAGCGGCCGGCGTCACCGCGTCGGCGTGGAAGACCTCGGCGGGCGCGGCGAGCCGGTTGCCCGTCGCAATGGCCGCCAACCTCGTCTCGACGATCAAGGCCTACAAGCAAGCCGGTGTCTTCGTCGTCGGCCTCGACGGCGACGGCGACGTCTCGCTCCCCGGCCTCGACCTGGCGACCTCGCCCCTCCTCGTGGTCGTCGGCAGCGAGGGCAAGGGGCTCTCTCGCCTCGTGACCGAGCAATGCGACGCGATCGTCTCGATTCCCATCGACGGCGAGACCGAGTCGCTCAACGCCGGCATCGCAGCGAGCGTCACCCTCTACGAGGTCTCGAAGCTGCGAGCCGCAACATTGCGGAATGATGACGTTTCGGCAACGGCCCGGACTTCTCGCGGAGCGGGGGAGTAGCCTCCTTCAGGCCGTTCAGGGGCTCTCCCGCCTCGGCCGCCCCGACACGATGACACCCATTTCACCAGCCTCCCGACTGCGCCGCGCCTTCGCGCGAGACGCGGATACTGGTCGACGGTTGCGGTGGCTCGCGATCGCAGCCGTCGCCGTCATCGCCGCGGTCTCGGCCGTCGCCGCGCTCACGGTGTCCGCCGGCCGCGGCGACGTCGAATGGCCGTCGATGGTCAACGCCGACGGGGGGCTGGATGCCTCAGGGCCTGACGTCGCCGACCCGGCGAACGCCCAGGCGGTCTCAGGACCGACCCCGGTACAGCTCTCCCTCTACACCGACTACACCGACCCGGACAGCGCGCGGTTCGCATCCGTGAACGCGCTCGTGATCCAGGGGCTCGCCCAGCAGGGGGCGGTGCACATCTCGGTCTACCCGCTCGCCGTGAGCGACGACGCGCCCGAGTACGAGGCAGCGGTTCGCGCCGGGAACGCCGTTGCGTGCGTCGCCGAGTTCGCGCAGAACGACCTGTGGGCCTTCCATGTCGGCCTGCTCGCCATGCAGCCGTCCGGTGAGACACCGAGCCTGCAGAATGCGGACCTCAACGCCATAGCCCGAGACTCCGGCGTGCACGAGATCGACGATGTCACGGAGTGCATCGTGGATGGCCGCTTCAGCGCATGGGTCGAAACGCAATCGACGAGCGCCAGTGATGGCGGCGTGACGGAACAGGGCATCGCCATCGACCGCATGCCACTCGTGCTCGCGAACGGCGACGAATACACCGGTCGCGTCGACAACAGCACTGAGTTCAAGGCATTCGTCGACGCGCGCCTCGGCGTCTGACGTCGACCGTCCGGCCAGAGACGCGTACACTGGTGCAGCCCGTTCGCGGGCGCGCCGACTTAGCTCAGTTGGTAGAGCACCGCTCTTGTAAAGCGGATGTCGCGAGTTCGAACCTCGCAGTCGGCTCCACAGAAACCACAGGTCAGTGCCGCAGTGGGGGAAACCCTGAGAAATTGACGCGGCACGAAACCCCCTCTATCCCCACCCGTATCCCGGGAGACGGGCGATCGTGTCGGCCCCGCGCTCGTCGTGACCAGGCGGGTTCCCCGTGCACCTCTCTGCGGTAGGGGTACGCCGAGGGCCCTGCGCTCAGGCCTCGGGGGTGAAGCCCAGCGAAACCGAGTTCATGCAGTAGCGGTCGCCCGTCGGCGTGCCGAACCCGTCGGGGAACACGTGGCCGAGGTGCGAACCGCACTTCGCGCAACGGACTTCGGTGCGGACCATGCCGTGCGTCGTGTCATCGAGCAGCTCGACCGCCTCGGGGCGGATCGACTCGTAGAAACTCGGCCAACCGCATCCGGCGTCGAACTTCGTACCGCTCTGAAAGAGCTCGTTGCCGCACGCCCGGCACGTGTACGTGCCCGCGCGCTCTTCATCGAGCAGATCGCCCGTGAACGGTCGCTCGGTCGCCGCTTGCCGCAACACTGCGAACTCCACCGGTTGGAGCAGCTCGCGCCACTCGTCGTCGCTCCGGGTGACCTGGTAGTCGCTCATCTGCTGCCTCCCGTCCAACGGTGTGCCGTGCTGATCGCGGCATCGCCGATGCGTGAGTCTACGCGCGTCGGAATCGAAGTTCTCGGGCGCCTGCGCCTACAGTGGGGCACTCGGATGCGCACACCCCTGACAGGACGGAGGCAGTTCGTGGTTCACGACACGAATTCGCTGTCAGCGATACCCGAACTCACCCAGCTGGAACGGGACGTCCTCGCTTTCGAAGCCGCGCATCCGCGCCATTCACCCGCGAAGGAAGACGCCATCAGGCGCCGGTTCGATCGTTCGAGTGCGCAGTACTATCAAATCCTCGCTACGCTCATCGAGGCGCCAGCAGCACTGGCCCGCGACCCGCTGGTCGTCGCGCGCCTGCGGCGCAGACGCGACGCCCGTACCGCAGAACGAGACGAACGGCGAGCACAGCGACGCTCGAGCGAAGCGTCCGGACGCACGAAGGCCCGGTAGACGAACGTGAAGTATCCGAAGGATCGTTTCGACGACATCCCCGCGTCGCTCGACCGACGCGGGGCGCACCGCGCACCCCGCACGCGCGGCGACAAGATCGCCTCCTGGCTGTGGGGCCTCGGTGCCGTCGTCGTGCTCGTCGTGATCGGTCTGGTCGGCATGTTCGTCATCGACAACGTGGTGTCGTTCAACGACGCCGCCCCCGAAGAGACCACGACCGAGACCGCGGCGCCGGAGACCACCGAGCCGCAGGACGTGCAGCCGGCCCTCGACCCCAATGTGCAGGTCACCGTGCTCAACGGTACCGACCTCGCCGGCGTCGCCGGCGGCAACGCCGACACCCTGTCGAGCCTCGGCTGGAACGTGACCGTCATCGACGACGCCGATCGCGCCGATTACTCGCAGACGACCATCTACTACGGCGACGCGGCCAACGAGGGCGCCGCCCTCCAGGTCGCCCAGGACGTGGGCGGCGGAACCCCGACCCTCGACCCCAACGTCGCACCGCCGGGAACCATCACGATCATCATCGGCTACGACCTCGCCGAGGGCTGACCCGCCCATCGCCCTCCCGCGCGTCGATCGCGCGATATTTGCACGACACGTTCCCGCAACCTCGCACTCCTATGCTCGAGCCGCTTCGGCACGGACGGACTTCACCGAAGCGACCGGGTACGCCCGGGCAGAGCGACAGCAATGGGGAGATCATGGCGACCGGAACCGTCAAATGGTTCAACGCTGAAAAGGGCTTCGGTTTCATCACCGTCGACGCCGGCGGCGACCAAAAGCAAGACGTCTTCGTGCACTACAAGGCGATCGACATGCCCGGCTACAAGGTTCTCGAAGAGAACCAGCGAGTCGAGTTCGAGATCGGACAGGGCTCGAAAGGCCCGCAGGCCGAGACGGTGCGCCCGCTCTAAGCGAACAGCGGCGCCCTCGCGGCACCAGACACGAACGGCGGTACCCACGGGTGCCGCCGTTCGCTTGCGCTCGCTGACGGCGAGTGGCTGTGCTGGTCGCTTGCACTCACCATTGGCGAGTGGCTGTGCTGGTCGCTTGCACTCACCATTGGCGAGTGCAAGTATTGCTCTTGCACTCGCCACGCGTGAGTGCCAATTCATGAACGTCCGGACGTCCGGAAAGGACGAAGCACACTTATGTCGAAGATCATCGCGTTTGATGAAGAAGTGGGGCGCGCCCACGATCACGAACGACGGTGTTTCGATCGCCAAGGAGATCGAGCTCGAGGACCCGTACGAGAAGATCGGCGCCGAGCTGGTGAAGGAGGTCGCGAAGAAGACCGACGACGTCGCCGGTGACGGTACGACCACCGCAACGGTTCTCGCCCAGGCGCTCGTGCGCGAGGGCCTCCGCAACGTCGCCGCCGGTGCCGACCCGATCTCGCTCAAGCGCGGCATCGAGCTCGCCGTCGCGGCCGTCTCGGAGGAGCTCCTCTCGTCGGCCGTCGAGATCGAGACCAAGGCGCAGATCGCCGCGACCGCGTCGATCTCAGCCGCCGACCCGCAGATCGGCGAGATCATCGCCGAGGCGATCGACAAGGTCGGCAAGGAGGGCGTCGTCACCGTCGAGGAGTCGAACACCTTCGGCACGACGCTCGAGCTGACCGAGGGTATGCGCTTCGACAAGGGCTACCTCTCGCAGTACTTCGTGACCGACCCCGACCGTCAGGAAGCAGTCTTCGAAGACGCCTACGTCCTGATCGTCAACAGCAAGGTCTCGAACATCAAGGACCTGCTCCCCGTTGTCGACAAGGTCATCCAGGCCGGCAAGCAGCTGCTGATCATCGCGGAAGACGTCGATGGTGAGGCGCTCGCAACGCTCGTCGTCAACAAGATCCGCGGCATCTTCAAGTCGGTCGCCGTCAAGGCTCCTGGCTTCGGGGACCGTCGCAAGGCCATGCTGCAGGACATCGCGATCCTCACGGGCGGCCAGGTCGTCTCGGAAGAGGTCGGCCTCAAGCTCGAGAACACCACGCTCGACATGCTCGGCCGTGCTCGCAAGGTCGTCATCACGAAGGACGAGACGACCATCGTCGAGGGTGCAGGCGACGCCGACCAGATCGCCGGCCGTGTCGCGCAGATCCGTGGCGAGATCGCCGCGACCGACAGCGACTACGACCGCGAGAAGCTCCAGGAGCGCCTCGCCAAGCTCGCCGGCGGCGTCGCCGTCATCAAGGCGGGTGCCGCGACTGAGGTCGAGCTCAAGGAGCGCAAGCACCGCATCGAGGACGCCGTTCGCAACGCGA
>JBQDJW010000015.1:0-14478 GCA_052086425.1 Pseudoclavibacter sp.
GGGCCGGGGGCGGTCGCGGCGGGGCCGCCGTTCAGCGACGGGGTGCTCGCGGCGCTGTAGGCGCTGTTCTCCGAGCTTGTCGAAGGGTGGGGTTGGTGCCCGGCTCCCTTCGGCGGGCTCGGGGAGCCGAACGCCAAAAAGGGGGCCGGATGCGCGCATCCGACCCCCTGTTCAGCGCGAGAACGCGCCGGCTCCAGCCCTACAGCTGGTTGCCGACCTTGAAGCCCTGCTCGTCGTCGCCCTTGCGGGTGTACGAGAATCCGTCTGCGCCGATGGTCGTCTCCATCTCGCTCGTCTCGGTGCGGGCCTTGACGGGCTGCGGGTTGCCGTCGAGGTCGAGCACGAGCGACGCCTCGGTGTACCACGAGGGCACGACCGGGTTGCCCCAGAAGTCGCGGCGCTGGTTGTCGTGCACGTCCCACGTGACGACCGGGTTGTCCGGGTCGCCCGTGTAGTAGTCCTGCGTGTAGATCTCGACGCGGTGGCCGTCTGGGTCGATCAGGTACAGGTAGAACGCGTTCGAGACGCCGTGGCGGCCTGGGCCCCGCTCGATCGCGTCGGAGCGGCGCAGGGCGCCGAGCTTGTCGCAGATCGCGAGGATGTTGTGCTTCTCGTGCGTCGAGAACGCGATGTGGTGCATCCGGGGGCCGTCGCCGCCCGTCGCCGCCGTGTCGTGCACGGTCGACTTGCGGCGCATCCACGCGGCGTAGACGGTGCCCTCGTCGTCCTGGATGTCCTCCGTGACGCGGAACCCGAGGTCTTGGTAATGGCGCACGGCGCGCGGCACGTCGGGCGTGACCTGGTTGAAGTGGTCGAGGCGCACGAGCGCGCCTGGCGTGTAGAGGTCGTAGCGCCACGCGAGGCGCTCGACGTGCTCGACGTCGTAGAAGAACTCGTACGGGAACCCGAGCGGGTCTTCGACGCGAACCGAGTCGCCGATGCCCTTCACGAAGCCCTCGGTGCGGCGCTCGACCTTGCAGCCGAGCTCCTCGTAGAAGGCGACGGCCCGATCGAGCTCTTCGGGGCTGCGCACGCGGTACGAGAACGCGGCGACGCCTGCGACGGGGCCCTTGCGCAGCACGAGGTTGTGGTGGATGAACTCCTCCATCGTGCGCAGGTAGATCTCGTTCTCGTTCTCTTCGGTCACGATAAGGCCGAGGATGTCGACGTAGAACTCGCGCGAGGCGGCGAGGTCGGTGACGACGAGGTCCATGTACGCGCAGCGCAGGATGTCGGGGGCGGGCGACGAGGGCGTCGGGACGGGGTTCGACGCCTTGATCGGCGCCTCCTTCGAGACGTAGAAGCCCGAAGACGTCATGGTGCGTTCGGTGAGGTCAGACATGTGAGCGTCCTTGCTGGTGGTGCTGAGGTGAGTGATGAATGCGAGCGGCGAGTCCCCGGGGCGAGGCCGGCGAATCCGGCGTGGCGCGCGAGGCGCGGATGCGTCCGGCCTCGCCCCGAGGGTGCGTCGCGCGGCTAGTTGGCGCCGAAGCGGGCGGTGTGCACGTCGCCGAGGGTGATGTGCACGGCCTGCTGGTCCGTGTAGAAGTCGATCGAGCGGTAGCCGCCCTCGTGACCGAGGCCGGACGCCTTCACGCCGCCGAACGGCGAGCGCAGGTCGCGCACGTTGTTCGAGTTGAGCCAGACCATGCCGGCCTCGATGTCTTGCGCGAAGTTCAGGCCGACCTGCAGGTTCGAGGTCCACACGTAGGCTGCGAGGCCGTAGCGCGTGTTGTTCGCGAGCTCGAGCGCCTCCTCGGCGGTGTCGAACGGCGTGATCGCGACCACCGGTCCGAAGATCTCCTCCTGGAAGATCCGCGCATCCGGCGCCACGTCGGCGAACACGGTCGGGGCGACCCAGTTGCCGATCTCCGGAGCGTCCTCCGGGCGCCCGCCGCCCGCGAGCATCCGGCCCTCTTCCTTGCCGATCTCGACGTAGCTCATGACCTTGTCGTAGTGCTCCGGGTGCACGAGCGCGCCGACCTCGGTTGCCGGGTCGAACACGTCGCCGACCTTGATGTTGCGGGCGCGCTGCGCGTACTTCTCGACGAACTCGTCGTAGATCGAGCGCTCGACGATGACGCGCGAGCCTGCGGTGCAGCGCTCGCCGTTCAGCGAGAACACGCCGAACAGGGTCGAGTCGATCGCGGCGTCGAGGTCGGCGTCGGCGAAGACGACGGCCGGCGACTTGCCGCCGAGCTCCATCGACATGCCCTTGAGGTTCTCGGCGCAGTTGCCGAAGATGATCTGGCCCGTGCGGCTCTCGCCCGTGAACGAGATGAGCGGAACGTCCGGGTGCTTCACGAGCGAGTCGCCCGCGCTCTCGCCGAAGCCGTTGACGAGGTTGAACACGCCCTTCGGGAGGCCGGCCTCCTCGAAGATCGTGGCCCACAGCTGGGCCGACGCGGGCGTGAACTCGGCCGGCTTGAGCACGACCGTGCAGCCGGAAGCGATGGCGGGCGCGAGCTTCCACGACTCGAGCATGAACGGGGTGTTCCACGGCGTGATGAGGCCGGCGACGCCGATCGGCTTGCGGTTGACGTAGTTGGCCTGACGGCCAGGCACCTTGAACGCGTTGTCGTGCTGCGCGACGATCAGGTCGGCGAAGAAGCGGAAGTTCTCGGCGGCGCGCTGCGCCTGGCCCTTCGCCTGCGTGATGGGCAGGCCCGTGTCCCACGCCTCGATCTGGGCGAGGTGCTGGTCTTGCGCCTCGACGGCGTCGGCGATGCGGTTCAGCACGCGGGCGCGGGCGCGGGGCACCATGCGCGGCCACGGGCCGTTCTCGAAGGCCGCGGTCGCGGCGATGACGGCGCGGTCGATGTCGGCCTTGTCTCCGGACGCGGCCCTGCCGTAGACCTCGTTGGTCGACGGGTTGAGGACCTCGAAGGTCTCGCCAGAGACCGAGTCGACGAACTCGCCGTCGATGTAGTGCTTGATGTCGGTGGGGACTCCGGGAGGAGGCGTTGCGCTCATGCGTAATTCCCTTCGCGAGTGGTGTTGGTGTGGTCGTGCGTTGTGGTCGATGGTTCGGATGCGCCGCCGGGCTCGGATGCGCCGCTCGGCTTCCCGAGGTGCAGCGAGAGGTAGGCGCGCATTGTGCCGTGGCGATGCTCGCGGGCGGCCCGCTCGATCTCGGCCGGCTCGGCGCCGCCCTCGATGAGGTCGAGCAGGTGCTCGTGCTCGGCGACCGACTCGGCGGCGCGGCCCGGCACGAAGTCGAAGGTCGACGAGCGCATCGCCTGCAGTCGCCGCCAGCCGCGCTCGACGAGGTCGAGCATGTGCGGGTTGGGGCAGTCGCGGTAGAGCGACTCGTGGAACTCCTGATTGAGCCGTGTGAACGTCACCGGGTCGAAGTCGTCGAGCGTTCGGCGCATCCTCGCGTTGATGGCTCGGGATGCGGCGATGCGTTCGGGCGTGAGGGTGTGCGCGGCCGTCGCGGTCGCGTACCCCTCGACGACGCCGAGGGTGTCCATGGTGTCGGCGTAGAGCCCCGGGTCCGGCAGGGCGACCTGCGCGCCCACGTTGCGTTCGTAGGTCACCAGGCCTTCGGCCTCGAGCATCCGGATCGCCTCGCGCACCGGAACCGGGCTGACGCCGAGCTCGCGCGCGATCTGGCCGAGCACGAGGCGGTAACCGGGGGAGTACGAGCCGTTCTCGATGCGCTCGCGCACGAAGGCGTGGGCGAGCTGCGCCTTCGAGACGGGCTCGGCGGCGCTCGTACCCGCGTCGGCGGCTGCGCGCGTGGTCTGGGAGCCCGAGCCCGCGCCCGCGCCCGCGGCCGCGGCTACTGCGACGCCTTCCATGCCGCGTACTTCGCTTTCCATTCGGCGTTCGGCGGGAACAGGCCGTCGACCTTCTCGCCGTTTTGCACCTGCTCGAACACCCAGGCGTCCTGCTGCTCCTGCTCGTAGGCGTCGTTCACGACCTCCTCGAGGAGGCTCGGCGGCACGACGATGACGCCGTCGTTGTCGCCGATGAGCACGTCGCCCGGCTGTACCGAGGTGCCGCCGCAGGCGACGGTGCCGCCGACCTCCCACGGCACGTGGCGGCGGCCGAGCACGCTTGGGTGGCTGCCGGCCGAGTAGACCGGGATATCGAGCCCGCCGACCGCGTCGGCGTCGCGCACGCCGCCGTCGGTGATGATGCCTGCCGCGCCGAGCACCTGGGCGCGCAGCGCCAGCACGTCGCCGACGGTGCCGGTGCCGGTCTCGCCGCGGGCCTCCATGACGACCACGTCGCCGGATTTCACGGTGTCCATGGCGCGCTTCTGCGCGTTGTAGCCGCCGCCGTACTGCGCGAAGAGGTCTTCGCGCAGCGGGATGAAGCGCAGCGTGTGGGCCGTGCCGAGCAGACGCTGGCCTGGCTTGTTGGTGGTGACGCCCTCGATGAAGCAGTTGTGGATGCCCCGCTTGCGCATCTGCGCTGAGAGGGTCGCGACCGCGGTCGCGTCGATCTTGGCGCGCAGCTCGTCGGTGATGACGGGCGCGTCGTTCGCGAGGCCCGCTGCCTCCTCCGAGCCCCAGGCCTCGGCTCGCTGCAGGTCGTCGACCTTCGGCAGCGCGCCATAGGGCTGCAGGGGCACGGTGCCCTCGACGACGGTCGTCGAGAGGCGCCCGGTGGTAGGCGCGCCGGGCGCGTCGGGGGCGTCGACCTCGACCTCGACGAGGTCGCCGGGAACGGCGACCGACGAGCCGGCCGGCGTACCCGTGAGGATGATGTCGCCGGCCTCGAGCGTCATGAGCTGCGAGAGGTCGGCGACGAGCTGGCCGAACGGGAACACGAGGGCCGACGTGTCGTCGTCCTGAACGATCTCGCCGTTCACCCAGGTGCGCACGCGCAGGGCGGTCGGGTCGATCGCGGCGGCGTCGATGATCGCGGGGCCGAGCGGCGTGAAACCGTCGCCGGACTTGTTCTTGAGGTTCGAGCCCTTGTCGGCGTAGCGCAGGTCGTACACGCCCCAGTCGTTGGCGGCGGTGATGCCCGAGATCTTCGACCAGCCCTCGTCTGGCGCGACGCGGCGGCAGGTCTCGCCGATGATGATCGCGATCTCACCCTCGTAGGCGAGCAGCTCGGTCCCGGCGGGGCGCTCGATCTCGCCGCCGGTCTGACCGATCGACGTGGCCGGCTTGATGAAGTAGCCAGGATGCTTCGGGCTGCGGCCGCGCTGCGCGATGCGCGACGGGTAGTTGAGGTGCAGGGCGATGATCTTGCCCGGCGTGTCTGCGCCCGTGAAGTCGGCGGGCCGCACGGCCGATGGCCCTGCGCTGGCGGTGTCTGCCATGGTGTCCTCTCGCGTCATCGCTGATTGGGTATTTCAAATCGTATATGATCCTGCGACGTTTGCAAGAGGTGATGTTCGGATGCTGCGGTGAGGTCGAGCGCGCACGTCGGGGGAGGCCGCAACGCGGCCGTCTCGACGAAGGAAGAGCGTGCATCCTCAGGGAGTGGCCTGGCGCGGGCTCCTTCCGCATCGAACCGGTGGAACACGCGGGCATCGTGCCACGCGCGGCTCCGGATTCCGTGACCCGCCACCTCGCGATCTCGGGGCCGCAGGCTCCGCGCGCCCGTGAGAGCCTGCGCCTGGCAGGATTGACGGTATGTCGACCCCACAGTTGAGCCCGCTGACGGAGATGCCAGAGCCGCAGTACGTCATGTCCGACGAGGGGTATCGCATCGCGACCTACGTGTGGGGCGAGGACGACGCCCCGACCGTGCTCGTCGTGCACGGCTTCGCCTCGAGCTGCCGCGACAACTGGGTCAACACGGGGTGGGTTCGCGACCTGCTCCGCGCGGGGTTCCGCGTGATCGGCGTCGACCAGCGCGGGCACGGCGCGAGCGAGAAGCCGCACGAAGCGGCCGCCTACGCGATGAACGCGCTCGTGCGCGACCTTGAGATCGTGCTCGACACCTACTTGATCGACGACGCCGTCTATCTCGGCTACTCGCTCGGCGCCCGGGTCGGCTGGCACGCGTCCGTGGCGCTGCCGAACCACATCCGCCGCGCCGTGCTCGGCGGCATCCCCGACGGGCGGCCGCTCGGGCGACTCGACCTCGACCAGGCGCGGGCGTTCGTGAACGACGGCGTCGAGGTCACCGACAAGGTGACGCTGAACTACATCACGCTCACCGAGCGCGTTCCGGGCAACGACCTGGGCGCGGTCATCGCGCTCGCCGAGGGCATGCGCTTCGGCGACGAGGACCCTGACCTCGGCGACCCGCCGACGCAGCCCGTGCTCTTCGCGACCGGGGCGGACGACGCGATCATCGACGACTCGCGCCGCATCGCAGAAGGCGTGCCGACGGGCTCGTTCTTCGAGATCCCGGGCCGGCATCACTTCAATGCGCCCGGTTCACGGGAGTTCCGCAAGCGCGGCATCGCGTTCCTGCTCGACGACTGAGCAGGGCGGACGGCTCCTTCTACGGGCTCAGGGAGCCTGATGTCGGAGTCGTTCCCTGAGCTTGTCGAAGGGCTCGGCCCCGGCGAATGATTTATGAGTTCGTACGCCTCCGCAGCGATATAAGCGTACGAAGTCGTAAATCTTTGCCGGCTCTCGCGCATCCGGCGCCGTCGAAAGGTTCTGAGGGGTCGGGTGGGGTGCAGGGTCCCTTCGACAAGCTCAGGGACATCGGGTGGGGCTCAGGGGCCTCTGGCGGGATGGGCTCAGGGCTCAGGGCTCAGGGCTCTTCGGCGAGCTCGGGGACCCTGAGGTGAGCCCAGGGGTCACTGACTCACGCGTCGGGGTCGGCGTCCGCGAGGGCGCGCAGCGCCTCGATGAGACGGGCCCGCGCGGCGGGGGTGAGCCCGGCGTTGGCGGCCGCGTCTGCCGCCGTGATCGCCTCGCGCGCCTCGCCGTAGACCTCGCGGCCGCGGTCAGTCGCGGCCACCAAGCGCGAGCGGCGGTCAGACGGGTCGACGACCCGCTCGACGAGACCGAGTTTCTCGAGCTCGTCGATCAGCGGCACGAGCTGGCTTGGATCGAGCATGAGCTGCGACGCGAGCTCGCGCTGCCCGAGCGAGCCCGGCGTGACGGCGAGCGCGAGCACCGAGAACGTGCGGGTGCGCAGCCCGAATGTCACGAGTGCCGCGCGCATCCGCCGACTCGTCGTCGCGGTTGCGCGCACGAGCTGAAACCCGAGGTCGTCGTGCAGTGGCGACTCGCTCATCGCTCACCCCTTCCATGATTCGGTGCCGGATGCTCCACCCGATTTTGCGCATCCGGTGACGAATATCTTGCCGTCGGCGCGGAGCATCCGGTAATCATTGACACCCTAAACGATATATGGTCTCATCGAATAAGCGCGAGGGGCAATGCCGACGCGGGCGGCAGCAGCCGTCGAGGATCGCAGAATCAGTCGCGATGGCAGACGTCGCGGCGACCGCCGCGAACCGCCCCGCGCGAGTGCAGACGAGCTAAGGGAGCCACATGACCGACGCAGCCACCAGCACCACCGAGAACGCGGCGAGGCCGCTCGACGGCAAGGTCGCGATCGTCACCGGGAGCGGCCAGGGGCTCGGGCTCTCGTACGCGGCCGAGCTCGCGCGCCGCGGCGCCGCGGTCGTCATCAACGACGTGAACGACGAGGTCGCGCAGCAGGCCGTCGCCGCGATCGAGGCCGAGGGCGGACGGGCGACGGCCGTCGTCGCACCGGTCGGCCCCACCGAGACCGCGAAGCAGCTCGTCGCGGCCGCAGTCGACACCTTCGGCGGGCTCGACATCGTCGTCACCAACGCCGGCGTGCTCCGCGACAAGTCGCTGCTCAAGATGAGCGACGACGACTTCGACCTGGTGCTGAACGTGCACGTGCGCGGCACGTTCACGGTCGTGCGCGAGGCGTTCGGGTACTTCAAGGCGAACGGCGTTGCCGGCCGCATCATCACGATCGGCTCCCCGACCGGCCAGCGCGGCAACTTCGGCCAGACCAACTACGCGGCGGCGAAGGCCGGCATCGTCGGCATGACCCGCACGTGGGCGCTCGAGATGAAGCGCGCGGGTGTCACGGCGAACGCCGTCATCCCGGTCGCGGCGACCGCCATGACCCGCACCATTCCGTACTTCGAGAAGGCCATCGCTGCGGTCGACGCAGGCGAGGCCATGCCCGAGTTCTTCCGCAAGGAGCTCGGCTTCGGCACGGCAGACGACGTCGCCGGCCTCATCGCGTTCCTCGCGAGCGACGCGGCCGCGAACATCACGGGCCAGGCCATCGGCGTCGGCGGCGACCGCTTGCAGTTGTGGAGCCACCCGCAGGCCGTCGAGACCGCCTACAGCGACGCCGGCTGGTCGTACGAGGATCTCGAGGCCGGGTTCGGCGCGGCCTTCGCCGACTCGCTGCAGACGGTCGGCGAGAAGTTCGCCGAGCTGCCGGCGGAGCTGCAGCCGACGCCCGCGCAGTAGTCGGCGGGGGAACACGCGAGAGCACGCCAGTCCACGCGAGGAGACGCGATGACGTACGAAAGCAAGATCGACCTCGACGCAATCGAGGCGATCGATATCCACGTGCACGTCGAGGTCGGCGACGACGGTCACGCGTCGGTACCGCAGGAAGTCACCGACGCGGCGAGCGCGTACTTCAAGGCCGACTCGGTGCGGCCGAAGCTCGACGCGATCGCCGACCTGTACCGCGAGCGGCGCATGGCCGCCGTCGTGTTCACGGTCGACGCCGAGACCAGCCTGCGCCACGCACCGAACTCGTCGTTCGAGATCGCCGAGGGTGCGGCCCGCAACAACGACGTCCTGATCCCGTTCGGCTCGGTCGACCCGCTGCAGGGCGAAGCGGCGATCGAGCGGGCTCGCGCGCTTGTGAACGACTCCGGCGTGCGCGGGTTCAAGTTCCACCCAACCGTGCAGGCCTTCGACCCGAGCGACGAGCAGTTCTTCCCGCTCTGGGCCGCGATCGAAGAGGCCGGCGTGCCCGCCCTCTTCCACACGGGCCAGACGGGCATCGGCGCCGGGATGCCGGGCGGCTACGGCTTCAAGCTCGGCCTCTCGAACCCGATCCTGCTCGACGAGGTCGCCGCGCGCTTCCCCGGTCTGCAGCTGATCATGGCCCACCCATCAGTGCCATGGCAGGCCGAGCAGCTCGCGGTCGCGACCCACAAGCCCAACGCCTGGATCGACCTGTCCGGCTGGCGCCCCAAGTACTTCGGGCCCGACCTTGTGCGGCAGGCGAACTCGATCCTGCAGGACAAGGTGCTCTTCGGCACCGACTTCCCGTTGATCCAGCCAGAGCGGTGGCTCGCCGACTTCGAGGCGCTCGAGCTCAAGGAGCACGTGCGCCCGAAGATCCTGCGCGACAACGCGATCCGCCTGCTCGGGCTCGGCGACGCACCCGCGGCTGCGGCCGAGCCCGCGCCCGCCTCCGCCTGACCCGCCGACACCACCACCCGCGAATGGCACCGGATGCGGGGGTCGCGACCACCGCATCCGGAACCCATCGAGACCGCGAACACCACCGACGAACACACCGACGAACACACCGACGAACACACCCACGAAAGGGATGAACATCATGGCGAAAACCACCGTCACATTCGACGAGCTGGCCGGCCTCGAGGGCAAGGAACTCGGCGCGAGCGACTGGATCGAGATCACGCAGGAGCGCATCAACACGTTCGCCGACGCGACCGACGACCACCAGTGGATCCACGTCGACGTCGAGAAGGCCGCAGAGGGCCCCTTCGGCGCGCCGATCGCGCACGGGTTCCTCACGCTCTCGCTGCTGATCCCGCTCTACACCGACCTGTTCGACGTCGAGGGTGCCTCGCAGAAGATCAACTACGGCCTCAACAAGGTGCGCTTCACGAACCCCGTCAAGGTGGGCTCGAAGGTGCGCATGGTCGGCAAGATCGAGAAGGTCGAAGAAGTCAAGGGCGGCGTGCAGCTGACCGTCGGCGCGACCATCGAGATCGAGGGCGAAGAGCGCCCCGGCGTCGTCGCCGAGTTCCTCGGCCGCTTCTACAAGTAAGCGGCGTCACCAACATCGCCGGTCGCGAGGCCGGCGTGCGCGGCTCGGCCTGACGGGGGCCGGGCCGCGCATCGGCGCGAGGATGCGCGGGCAGGGCCGCGCGGGAATCCGGAACGCCGGCACACCACCCGTCCCCAAAGGAGCGGACAACATGCGGAATCAGGGACTCGGTGCCTGGGTGCACCGTCGTCGGGTCAAGTCGCGCGGCGACGTCGCGCTCGTGTTCGAGGATCGTGAGGTCACCTACGATCAGCTCGCCGATCGCATCGACCGGCTCGCGAACGCGCTCGCGGCGCGCGGCGTCGTGAAGGGCTCGCGCGTCGCCTACCTGGGCAACAACCATCCGGCGTTTCTCGAGACGTTCTTCGCCTGCGGGGTGCTCGGTGCGGTGTTCGTGCCGCTCAACACGCGGCTCGCGCCGCCCGAGATCGAGTACCAGATCGACGACGCCGTGATCGACACGATGATCACCGACGTGCGGATGCGCGACCTCGCCAGGGCGGGCGCGTGGTCGTCGCGCATTCAGACGCGGCTGATCGTCGACGGCGACGCCTACGAGGGCGTCGAATCGTACGAGGAGGCGATCGCGGCTGCACCGACCGGTCACCGCGACGAGTACGTGTCGCTCGACGACCCCGCACTGATCCTCTACACGTCCGGCACGACCGGCCGGCCGAAGGGCGCCGTGCTGACGCACGCGAACTTCACGTGGAACTCGATCAACGCGCTCGTCGACTACGACGTCACGAGCGACTCGATCACGCTGCTCATCGCACCCCTGTTCCACGTCGCGTCGCTCGGCATGGGCGCCGTTCCAGCGATCCTCAAGGGCGCCCGCGTGATCCTGCGCGACAAGTTCGACCCAGGTGCCGTGCTTCGCGACATCGAGTCGCTTCGGGTCACGTCGCTCAGCGGCGTTCCCACCACGTATCAAATGCTCTGCGAGCATCCCGACTGGGCGACCGCCGACGTGTCATCGATCCGGATGCTCACTTGCGGAGGCTCGAGTGTTCCGCTTCGCGTCTTGGACGCGTTCGAGGCGCGCGGCCTCAGCTTCACCTCGGGCTACGGCATGACCGAGACGTCACCGGGCGCGACGTCGCTCGGCCCGCGCAGCGCGCGCTCGCACCACGGCTCGAGCGGCCTCGCGATGTTCTTCACCGACGTCGACATCGTCGACGACGGCGGGCACGCGGTGTCGGCCGGAACCGTCGGCGAGATCGTCATCAAGGGGCCGAACGTCGTCAAGGAGTACTGGCGCCGGCCGGAGGCGACCGCCGAGTCGAAGTTCGGCGAATGGCACCGTTCCGGCGACCTCGGCTACGTCGACGACGACGGCTACCTGTACGTGTCCGGCCGCGCGAAAGACATGATCATCTCGGGCGGCGAGAACATCTATCCCGCCGAGATCGAGCAGATCATCATGGAGATCCCCGACGTCGACGCGGTCGCCCTCATCGGCAAGCCGAGCGACAAGTGGGGCGAGGTTCCGCTCGCGGTGCTCGTCACCAAGTCGGGCTCGCCGCTCGCGGATGGCGCGCTCCAGGAGCACCTCGCCAACCGGGTGGCCAAGTACAAGGTGCCGCGAGAACAGGTCTACGTCGACGAGATGCCGCGGAACGCCGCGGGCAAGATTCGCAAGGTCGACCTCGTGCGAGATCTGATCGAGAACGGCTGAGGCGGGGCGGCGGGAGCGGTCCGGGCACTCGTGGCGCGCTCGCGCGGTCTTGCGGCAAGGGCAACCCAGAATTCCCGCGTCGCGAGAATCGCCGGGGCGATCCGCAACCGCGCCTGGAATGCTCGTGGGTCAACACTCACTCGCACGCCACGGCGCCGTGGCGGAAAGGACGCGATCCGTGACCGACACACAGACACCCGCCCAGACCGGGGCCCTGCTCGACGCCGACGCCTGGGGCCGCAAGATCTATATCGACGGCTGGCGCGACGGCCGCGGCGGCGTGACCGACACGACCGAGCCCGCGACGGGCGAATCGCTCGGCAGCATCGGCCTCGCGACGCCGGATGACGCGCGCGAGGCTGCGCAGGTCGCGGCGGCCGCGCAGGTCGAATGGGCGGCGCGCAAGCCCGAGGAGCGGGCCGCCGTGCTGCGCAAGGCCGGGCTGCTGTGGGAGCAGCACGCCGAGGAGATCACGACGTGGATCATGCGCGAGACGGGCGCAGTACCGCCGAAGGCCGGTCTCGAGGTGCACATCGCCGCGAACGAGTGCTACGAGGCCTCGGCGTTGCCGACCCACCCGCAGGGGGAGATCCTCGCGACCAACGAGGATCGCTGGTCGTTCGCGCGTCGCCGCCCGATCGGTGTCGTCGGCGTCATCGCGCCCTTCAACTTCCCGCTCATCCTGTCGATCCGCGCCGTGGCCCCCGCCCTCGCGCTCGGCAACGCGGTGCTGCTCAAGCCAGACCCGCGCACGACGGTCGCCGGCGGCGTCACGATCGCGCGCATCCTCGAAGAGGCGGGACTTCCCAAGGGGTTGTTCGCGCTGCTTCCCGGCGGCGCCGACGTCGGCACCGCGATCCTCGAGGCACCTGAGGTCGGCACGCTCGCCTTCACGGGGTCGACCGCCGCCGGCCGCGCGATCGGTGAGACCGCCGCGCGTCTGCTGAAACCCGTGCACCTCGAGCTCGGCGGCAACAACGCCATGATCGTGCTGCCGGGAGCCGACCTCGACGCGGCCGCGTCGGCGGCCGCGTTCGGATCGTTCTTCCACCAGGGCCAGATCTGCATGACCACGGGGCGCCACCTCGTGCACGAGTCGCTGCACGACGAGTACGTCGCGAAGCTCGCCGAGAAGGCCCGCAATCTGCCGCTCGGCAACCCGGCGACCGAGCAGGTCGCGCTCGGCCCGATCATCGACGAACGGCAGCGCGATCGCGTGCTCGGCCTCATCGAGGAGTCGAGGCAGCAGGGCGCAACGGTCGTGGCCGGCGGCACGGCCGACGGCCTGTTCGTGAAGCCGACCGTGCTCACGGGCCTCGACGACGACACGTCCGCCTGGCGCAACGAGATCTTCGGGCCCGTCGCGCCGGTTCGCTCGTTCTCGACGCTCGACGAGGCCGTTCGGATCGTCAACTCGAGCGAGTACGGGCTGTCGGTGTCGATTCTCGGCGAGGTCGGCGAGGCCATGAAGCTCGCCGATCGCATCAGCTCTGGCAAGATCCACATCAACGAGCAGACGGTCTCGGACGAGGCCAACGCCCCGTTCGGCGGCACGAAGGACTCGGGCAATGGCACCCGCATCGGTGGCGCTGCAGCCAACATCGAGTCGTTCACCGAGACGCAGTGGCTCACGATGCGCCCCGAGATCGCGCCGTACCCGTTCTAGGTGTGATGTCCGGGCAGGTTGTTCTCGATCCTGCTGATGGGCGGGGCGCCGATCGCGGAG
Source organism: Pseudoclavibacter sp. (assembly GCA_052086425.1). Classification (GTDB taxonomy): domain Bacteria; phylum Actinomycetota; class Actinomycetes; order Actinomycetales; family Microbacteriaceae; genus Pseudoclavibacter. The sequence continues at coordinate 13,368 of JBQDJW010000015.1, forward strand.
TGGTGCCGGTGATGATTGTAGAAGTGCATCCAACCCGGTAACGCCGCCCGACGCTCGCTCTCTGACCGGTAGAACCTCGCATAGGTCCAGCCGTCCGCGAGGGTACGGTGGAAGCGCTCGATCTTGCCGTTGGTCTGCGGTCGATATGGGCGCGTGCGTTTGTGGACGATACCGAGGCCCGCGCAGGCATCCCGCCAGGCGAACGACTTGTAGGCGGAGCCGTTGTCGGACAGCACCCGCTCGACGGTCACGCCGCGCTCGGCGAACCAGGCGACAGCGCGCTCGAGAACACCGATCGCGGTGACGGCCTTCTCGTCCGCGCAAATCTCGGCGTAAGCGACGCGAGAGTTGTCGTCGATGATGGTGTGAACGTATCCCGTGCCGACGGTCGGCTCGTAGTCCGCGTGGCGCTTGCCCGTGCGCTTCGCGGTGGCTTCCCGGTTCCGGTTGCCCTGCTGCTTGCCGACGAAGCGCCAGCCACCACCGTCGGGGATGTTGCCGAACTTCGTCACATCGACATGGATCATCGATCCCGGATACGGGTGCTCGTAACGACGCAACGGTTCCCCGGTGACGCGATCGATGTGGGAGAGGCGGTTCACGCCGCACCGCACCAAGAGCGCGTGAACAGTCGAGGCTGCCAGGCCGAGCCGGCCCGCGATCTGCGCTGGCCCGAGCCGGAGCCGCCATCGCAACGTGATGATGCGCTTCTTGATCTGCTCGGGCGTCTTGTGTGGGATCCGGTGGGGCCTGCTCGACCGGTCCTGCATCCCCGCTTCACCTTCGGACCGGTAGCGGGCCGCCCAATTGCGAGCGGTGACGGTCGAGACCATGAACATTCTCGCCGCGACCGTGACGGGATAGTGGTCATCGATGATCAGGCGCGCGAGACGGAGCCTCGTGCGCGGGGTGAGGACAGCGTTAGCGTGGGACACGAGGGCCTCCCGTGGTGCTTGTGAAGCGGTTGAACGAGACAGCTCCACTTCACAGCCCGGAGGCCCTCACCTGTCGGAAGACTCAGCCCCGTGTCGGGAAACAACCTCCCTGGACATCACAGCTAGGAGGAGGGCGCGGTGAGCTAAAAGAATGGAGCTTGCTCGGCTTCGACGCC
>JBQDJW010000016.1:0-14429 GCA_052086425.1 Pseudoclavibacter sp.
GACACGACCGGCACACCCGGGACGCCCGGCGCACCCCGCGCATCCGGTGCCGACGCACCCGGCGCACCCCGCGGATCCGGCGCATACACGATGCCGCTGGCCGAGCTGCGCGGCGGTGACCGGGAGCGCGTCGGTGGCAAGTGCGCGAGTCTCGGCGAACTGATCTCGGCGGGCCTGCCGGTGCCGGATGGCTTCGCCGTGACGGTCGCGGCCTTCGAGGACTTCCGCGATGCGTCGGCGCTGCGCGACGAGCTCACCGACATCGTCACCTCGACAGAAAGCGCGGACGCGAGCGCCCTGCACCGCGCGCACGAGCGGGCCGTCACCCTCGTCACGGGCCGCGAGCTGCCAGGCGGGATCGAGCGGGCGATCCGCGACGCCTACGCCGAGCTTTCGCGCCAGATCGCGGAGGTGCGCGGCTGGGGCGACGAACCCGTCGCGGTCGCCGTGCGCTCGTCGGCGGTCGACGAGGACGGCGACGCCGCGAGCTTCGCGGGCCAGCAGGAGACGTTCTTGTGGGTCGTCGGCGCCGACGAGGTCGTCGCAAAGGTGCGCGAGTGCTGGGCGAGCCTCTACACGCCGCAGGCGATCGCGTACCGGTCGAGCATGGAGGCGGCAGAGGGCGCCGCGGCCTCGCGGATCGCCGTCGCGGTGCAGACCATGGCCGAGGCCGACGTGGCCGGAGTGACGTTCACCGTGAGCCCGACCACGGGCGATCGGTCGGTCGTCGCGATCAACGCGAGCTACGGACTCGGCCAGTCGGTCGTTTCCGGCGAAGTGACGCCAGACGAGTACCGCGTCTCGAAGGCCGAGCGCAAAATCGTCAGCTCGCGCGTCGCCGAGAAGGCAGACGAGTACGTGCCGGCACCCGACCGTCGCGGCGTGGTCTTCCGGCCCGTCGACGAGGAGCGGCGCCGTCGCCCCGCGCTCGACGACGACGAGATCCTGCAGCTCGCAGACGTCGGCATGCAGGTCGAGGCCCACTACGGCTGCCCGCAGGACATCGAGTGGGCCCTCGAGCGCCGCCCCGGCGGCGAGGCGCGCGTCATGCTGTTGCAGTCTCGCCCCGAGACGAACTGGCGCACTCGCCAGGAGGAGCGGCGATCGCGCCCCGTCGCGGGCGGCGGGCTGCTCGACTTCATGACCAAGGCCACGAAGGGCGGATCGGCGTGACGGCGGAACGCGACCTCAGCTGGGACGATGTGCTGGATCTCGTCACGCGACTCGACGAGAGCGGGGTCGAGGCCGCCGCGGTGCGGGTCGGCGACGTGTCGGTCGAGATCTCGCGGTCAGGGCCGTTGCGCGGCGGTGCGGGTGCGGGTGCCGAGTCGGCGGCGCCCGTGGCCATGGCACCGGATGCGGTGGGCGGCGAGTCCGGACCACGTGCGGTGGCCGCGCCCTCGGCAGCGACGCAACCCGACGCATCCGAACCCTCGCGCCAGCGCGAGGGCGGCGCGGGCGAGGCAGACGTCGCAGGTGTCGCAGGTGTCGCAGGTGTCGCAGGTGTCGCAGGTGACGCAGGTGACGCAGGTGACGCAGGTGACGAGTCAGGCACGCCGATCCCCTCTCCCATGATCGGCGTGTTCTACCGGTCGCCGTCGCCGGGCGCCGACCCGTTCGTGGAGGTCGGCGACGACGTCGAGGCAGATACGACGATCGGCATCATCGAGGTGATGAAGATGATGAACCCGGTGACGGCGGGGCAGGCCGGCCGCATCGTCGCCTTCGCCGTCGAGAATGCGCAGGCCATCGAGTTCGGTCAGACCATCGCGACCCTGGACGCTTCAGCGTGACCGGCACGCATCCAGAAGCCGGAGCCGGCGCGAAGCCGGTCGTGTTCGTCGCGAACCGAGGCGAGATCGCCGTGCGCATCGTCGAGGCGGCCCATCGGATCGGGGCCGAGGCGGTCGTTGGGGTCAGCGAGGCCGACCGCGACGGGCTCGCGGCCAGGCGCGCCGACCGCGCCGTCGTCATCGGGCCGGGGCCCGCGAGCGCGTCGTACCTGGGGGCCGAGGCGGTCGCGCAAGCGGCCGTTCAGTCGGGCGCGGCCGTCGTGCACCCTGGCTATGGGTTTCTGAGCGAGCAGCCGTGGCTCTGCGAGCTGGTCGAGGGCGCCGGTATCGCGTTCGCGGGACCGCGGCCTGAGACGCTGCGCGCCGTCGGCGACAAGGCGAGCGCGCGCGAGGTCGCTGTGCAGGCCGGCGTGCCGGTCGCGCGTGCGGCGCAACTCGGCGACGACGTCGACGCCGACAGGGCCGCTGCGCTCGCAGGCGAGGTCGGCTACCCCCTGCTCATCAAGGCCGTGCACGGCGGCGGCGGTCGCGGCATCCGTCTCGCCTCGCACGAGGACGACGTGCGCGCGCTCGTGCCGCAGGCCGCTTCCGAGGCCGCCGCCGCGTTCGGCAACGGCGCCCTCTACCTCGAGCGGTACTACGGCGCGGCCAGGCACGTCGAGGTGCAGGTGTTCGGCGATGGGTGCGGCGGGGTGCGAGTGTTCGGCGACCGCGATTGCTCGGTGCAGCGCCGCCACCAGAAGCTCATCGAGGAGTGTCCAGCCCCCGGTCTCGATGCCGACAGGCGGGCCGTGCTGCACGACTCGGCCCGCGCACTCACCACGGCGCTGCGGTATCGAGGCGCCGGCACCGTCGAATTCCTCGTCGACACCCGCTCGCGCGACGTCGTCTTCCTCGAGATGAACGCACGTCTGCAAGTCGAGCATCCGGTCACAGAAGAGGCCTACGGCATCGACCTCGTCGCCGCCCAGCTGCGGCTCGCGCTCGGCGACGACCCGGGGCTGCCTGACGTGCCGCCGACCCCGCCCGCCGCCGTGATCGAGGCCCGCATCAACGCCGAAGACCCGGCGCGCGACTTCGCACCGAACCCAGGGCGGCTCGACACCGTCGATTTCCCTCGCGGCCCCGGCATCCGGGTCGACACCCACGTGGCGGCCGGCACGGTCATACCGCCCTTCTACGACTCACTCATCGCGAAGCTCATCGTGCGCGCGCACGACCGCGAGCACGCCGTCGCCGGGCTGCGATCCGCGGTCGAGCGCACCCGCATCGGCCCGCTGCCGACGACGCTGCCGGTGCACGCGGCAGTGCTCGCTCACCCCGACTTCGTGGCGGGCGGCGTACCGACGACCTGGTTCGGCGAGGCGACGCCGCACCTCGGCGACGATGACCGGATGCGCGAAACGGCCGACGACGGGAGCACGACATGAGCGAGAGGCGGCAGCGAGCGCTGCGATTCGTCGACACGAGCCTGCGCGACGGCAATCAGTCGCTGTGGGGCGCGGTCGGCGTGACGACCGGGATCGCGGAGACCGTACTCGCTGCGATCGACCGCATCGGACTCGACGGCATCGACCTGACGAGCTCGACGAACTTGCTGATGGGCGCGAAGACGCACCGCGAGGACCCGTGGGAGCGCATCGCGCGGTCGCGGGCAGCGGCGCCGAACACGCCACTGTCGGCGATCACGACCGGGATGCGCTTCATGTCGTGGGAGCGATCGAGCGAGACGGTCATGCGGCTCGCCCTGCGGCTCATGGCGAGGCACGGCCTGCGGCGGCTGCAGATCGCCGACCCGATGAACGACGTCACCTCGGTCGTCGAAGTCGCCAAGTGGGCGAAGGGGGAGGGCTTCGAGATCGTGGTCGCGGCGACCACGTTCACCGAGTCGCCCGTACACACCGACGCGTCGTACATCGAGGCGGCGCGCGTGTTCGCGGCCGACGACAACATCGACGTGGTCTACGTGAAAGACCCGGGCGGACTGCTCACGATCGAACGCGCCGAGTCGCTGATCCGCGGCATGCGTGATGCCGTCGGCGACACCGCGCTCGAGCTGCACGGGCACTGCACCACCGGCGAGGCGCCGCTCGTGTATCTCCGGGCGGCGGAGTGGGGCGTCGACGCCGTGCACACCGGCATCGGCGCGCTCGCCAACGGCACGGCGCAGCCGCAGCTCGAGGCGTTCATCGAGAACGCCGATGCGTCGGGAATCGAGGTCGTCGCCGATCGGGAGGCGATCGCGGAAGCGTCGTCGCTCATCGCGGCCGTCGCGCGCGAACAGCGCTTGGCGCCGGGCGCCGTCATGCCGTACGACCTGCGCTCGCACGTGCACCAGGTGCCCGGCGGCATGATGGGCACGCTTCGCAGGCAGCTGGGCGAGCTCGGGCTCGGCGATCTGCTGCCAGCCGTCATCGACGAGGCCCGCGCCGTTCGCGCCGACCTCGGCTACCCGATCATGGTCACGCCGTTCAGCCAGTTCGTCGGCAGCCAGGCCCTCATGAACGTGCTCGCGGAGCGCGACGGTGCCGGGCGATACTCGCGCATGCCCGACGAGGTCGTGCGGTTCGTGCTCGGGTACTTCGGCACCCCCGTCGGCGAGATCGCGCCGGACGTCCTCGAGCGGGTCGATGCGATGCCGAGGGCGCGAGAGTTGCGCGCCGAGCCCGACTCGCGGTCGCTCGACGAGCTGCACGCCGACTACGCACGCCGGCTCGGGCGGGTCGTCGACGAGGAGGAGCTGTTACTGCGCATCGTCATGGCCGAGGACGTGCTCGAGTCGGTGCGGTCGGCCGGGCCCGCGCCCGCGTGGCGGCCGCGGCGTGCCGCGAGCGCGAGCGAGTTCATCGCCGCGGCGAACGAGCTGCCGGGGTGGCGACACCTGCGCGTCACGCTTGGCGGCGACGCCGTCGAGCTGCACCGGGGCGGCGTTGATTTATGAGTTTGTACGTCTATACCGCGCTATAACCGCACAAGCTCGTAAATCATTGGCGCATCACGGCCCTTCGCCTGCTCGGTGAGCCGAGGGGCTACGAGCTCAATGAGCCGACACTCGCCCACGATGCGTCCGTCCACGGGCATCGTTTCGCGCCGCCAACGTGTGGGTAGGGTGGAGCAAGTGAGTAGGGATCGGGATCGTCGGAGGCTGAGCCGCTCGATCCCCAAATGGTTCACCGTCGCCGCTCTCGCGTTCACGGGCCTCACATCCGCCTATATGTTCACGCTGGTCGTGCCGATCCAGTCGGAGCTGCCGCACCTGCTGAACGCGCCGCGCGAGGACACGGCCTGGGTCGTGACGATCACGCTGCTCGCCTCGGCCTGCGCGACGCCCATCTCTGGCCGCCTCGGCGACATGTACGGCAAGCGACGCATCGTGCTGATCCTGATCGGCTTCCTGCTGCTCGGCTCGGTCATCGCGGCCCTGTCGCCGAGCATCGTCGGCGTCATCATCGGCCGCGGACTCCAGGGCATCACGATGGGCGTCGTGCCGCTCGGCATCTCGATCATGCGAGACATCCTGCCGCCGAATCGACTCGGCACGGCCGTCGCACTGATGAGCGCCACCATGGGCGTCGGCGGTTCGCTCGGGCTGCCGGTCAGCGCTTTCATCGTCGAGAACTTCGACTGGCACTACCTGTTCTGGGTGTCGGCGCTCCTCGGCGTCATCGCCTTGGTGGCCGTCGTGTTCCTCGTGCCCGAGAGCGTGATCCGCACGGCCGGGCGATTCGACTTCCTCGGTGTCGTCGGGCTCAGCGCCGGCCTCGCCGGAATCCTGCTCGCCATCTCGCGCGGCTCCGACTGGGGCTGGCTCTCGGGGACGACGCTCGGCTTCGGCATCGGCGGCGTCGCGATCCTGCTCGTATGGGGCTGGTACCAGCTGCGCACGCCCGCCCCACTCATCGACCTGCGCGTGACCGCGCGCCCAGCCGTGCTGTTCACGAACCTCGCCGCGATCTGCATGGGCTTCGCGCTGTTCGGCAGCAACGTGCTGCTGCCGCAGATGCTCGAGCTGCCCGTCGAGTCGGGTTCGGGATTCGGCGTCGGCGTCTTCCAGACCGCGCTGCTCGTCATGCCGGCTGGCGTGGTCATGATGCTGATCTCGCCGATCTCTGGCTGGCTCGAGCGCACCGTCGGGCCGCGCGTCATGCTCACGTCCGGCAGCATCGCCGTGACGCTGTCGTACGTGTTCCTGCTGATCTGGCACGACCAGGTCTATCACTTGTTCATCGCGAACCTCATCGTCGGCATCGGCATCGGTCTCGGCTTCGCGGCCATGCCGATGCTGATCATGCGCTCGGTGCCGGCAGAAGAGACGGGCGTCTCGAACGGCATCAACGCGCTCGCCCGCTCGCTCGGCACCTCCACCGCGTCGGCCGTCATGGCGGCCGTGCTCGCGGCGGTGTCGTTCGACTACAACGGCACCTCCGTTCCGACACCGGATGCGTTCGTGATCGCCTTCTGGATCGGCGCGATCGTCGGCCTCGGCGCGGCGGCACTCGCGCTGATGATCCCGACCAAGCCGTTCAAGCAGCACCATCCGTCGGTTCCGTCCCCGTAGCGGATGCGCCCGGCCGGGAACCGCGGGCGACGCGCCCAGCCCGATTGGCGACGCCGACCGCATCCGAACCGAAGCATCCGGACCCCGCACCGGACGCGCGCATCCGGACCCTCGTCGCGAATCGACTACTGATCGATTGACGACATGTCGCCGTAGCGGGCGCCGGCGACGGCCTCGCGCGGCACCGCGGTCTCGAGCTCTGCGACGATCTCGGCGTGATCGCGACGTCGACCGACCCGACGTTCTGCTCGAGGTACTCGACGCGCTTCGTGCCTGGGATCGGCACGACTGCGACGCCGTCGGTTCCCGACCGGCTCATGACCCACGCAAGCGCGAGCTGGCCTGGCGCGCAGTCGAGCCGCTCGGCGATCTCGCGGACCTTGCCGACGAGCACGAGGTTCGCGTCGAGCGCCTCGCCCTGGAACCGGGGAAAGTACGGCGAGGTGCGGCGGTCGTCGTCGCCGAGGTTGCTCGTCGACGTGATCGCGCCGGTCAGCAGGCCGCGGCCGAGCGGCGAGTACGGAACGAGCCCGATGCCGAGTTCCGCGAGCACGCCCCAGTGCTCGTCTTCGAGGTGGCGCGTGAAGAGCGAGTACTCGGTCTGCAGCGCCGTGACCGGGTGAACGGCGTGCGCGCGGCGGACCGTCTCGACACTCGCCTCGCTCAGCCCGAGGTGGAGCACCTTGCCCGCCTCGACGAGCTCGCTCATCGCGCCGACCGTCTCTTCGATCGGCACGTCGAAGTCGACGCGGTGCTGGTAATAGAGGTCGATCACGTCGACGCCGAGGCGCTGCAGCGACGCGTCGCACGCCGCCTTCACGTACTCGGGACGCCCGTTGATGCCGAGGCGAGTGCCGTCGGCGAGCCGTTCGTTGCCGAACTTCGTCGCGATTTGAATGCCGTCGCGGCTCTGTGCGCTCGACGCGACCGACTTGCCGACGAGCTGCTCGTTCGTGAACGGACCGTACATGTCTGCCGTGTCGAGCAGCGTGACGCCGAGGTCGAGCGCGCGATGAATCGTGCGCGTCGCCGAGGCCTCGTCGCGGCCGCCGTAGAACTCCGACATGCCCATGCAGCCGAGGCCGAGCTGCGAGACGGCGAGTGGTGAGGTGGTGCCAAGCGTGGCCTGTTGAATGCTCATGTCAGACAGTGAACCGCTTCGAGCGCACTCGAGGTCAAGCAATCGCCGGAACCCGGTGTAAACGCGGGACCGCTCGCATCGCGGCCGATCGCTGCAATGTGAGTCTGCGCATCGATACCGGCCGCCGAGCCTGCGGACAGGCGCGGGAGTCTCGGTCGACTGGTGCCGCGACTCCGCGTGGCGCGACACTCGATCGCCTGCGCCGATTCGTCTCGACGCGGCGGTCCCCCCGCGCTACCGCGAGAAGTCGACGACGATCTTGCCCAGAACGTCGCCGGACTCGAGTCGTTCGTAGCCCGCACGGATCTCGTCGAAGGCGATCTCTTCGAACCGGGGCCGCAGACCGGTGACCTCGAGCATCCGGAGCATCGCCTCGAACTCGCCGCGCGTCGACGCGGTCGAGCCGATGATGCTGAGCTGGTTGTAGAATACGCGCTGCAGGTCGGCGGCAGGCATGCCACCGGTCGTGGCGCCGCAGGTGACGATCGCGCCGCCGCGGCGCACGGCGCGCAGCGAGTGACCCCACGTCGCCTCGCCGACCGAGTCGACAACGACGTCGACCTTTTCTGGCAGGCGCGCGCCTGGCTCGAACGCCTCGTGCGCGCCGATCTCCCTCGCGAACTCGCGCTTGTGCTCCGTGCGCGCGGTCGCATAGACCCGCGCCCCGACGGCAGCCGCCATCGCGATCGACGCGCTCGCGACGCCGCCGGCGCCGCCCTGCACGAGCACACGCGAACCGGGCCCGACGCCGCCGCGCGAGAAGAGCATCCGGTACGCCGTTGACCACACGATGCCAGCGCAGGCCGCTTCGGCGAAGCTCAGTGACGCCGGCTTGTCGACGATCTGGTGGTTCGGCACGAGGATCTGGTCGGCGAGCCCGCCGTCGAACCGCTCGCTCAGGAGCGACCTGGCCGGGTCGAGGGTCTCGTCGCCGTCGCCCGCGCGGGGGTCGCCGTCGATCGGGTAGACGACGACCTCGCGACCGTCGTCGGTGACGCCGGCGGCGTCGCAGCCGAGCACGATCGGGATGCGGTCGGCGGGATGTCCCAAGCCGCGGAGCGTCCAGACGTCGTGCGGGTTCAGGGAGGCGGCGCGCACGTGCACGCGGGTCCACCCGGCTCGCGGGGTGGGCTCCGGGTAGTCGTGTTGCAGCTCGAGCCCGTCGAGGGGTGCTTCGGCGGATTGCGAGGTGGCGACGGCGGCGCGCATGGGTGCTCCTTTGCGGGTGTGCGGGTCTGCGGATGTACGGGGAGATGAGTCTGCGGATGCGGCCGTGCTAGTGGTCGTGCATGGGCGGATGCGGTGCGGGGGTTCGAGGTGATCGTTCGGAGGTGCGGTCGCGCAGTCGCGTCAATCTTCGCGCGCGTCGGCGGCGCGGAGGAACGCGTCGATCTCGGCCGGGCGTCGGGAGCGCGGCAACCGCTGCGCCACGAGCCGATACGACTCGGCGATGATTTCGGCGAGCAGGCGCTCGTCGACCACGTCGTCGGCGTCGGCAACGGAGTCGGCGATGTCGGCCGCCGTGCTGGTCGACGCGTCTGACGGCTCGTCGAACGGCCCGGCCGCGACGGCCCCACCCGGCCTGATCGTGATCCAGTGCTTCTTGTTCATGTGATAGCCGGCGGAGATCGACGGGAACGTCTCTCGCAGCGCGAGCGCGTCGTGCGGGTCGGCCTTGACCGTGACCATGTGCACGCCGTGGAACTCCGTCAGCAGCTGGAACACCTTGCCCTCGACCTTGTAGACCTCCCAGTCGGGCCCGAACGGCTGGCTGACCGTCGCGCGCGGCAGTCCGAGCGCGATCCGATCGGCCGCGGCCAGCAACTCGTCACCGTTCACGGTCGTCCTCCTGCACGTCGTCGGCGTCGCGTGCGTCTGCGCGGCACTCACGAGCCTCAAGTATTCCGCGTGTCCTCCGTGCGACCGCCCGCCCCGCCTCCGGCCCCGTCCCCTCGCCAGCGGTATTCGGAGACCGGCCGCCCGCCAGTCCCGTAGCGAGCACCCCGCTCGACCTGCCCCTGCTCGGCGAGGAACTCGAGGTATCGACGCACGGCAACGCGCGACATGCCGGACCACTCGGCCGCCTCCGCCGCCGTCACCGTGCCGCGACGCCGCACGACATCGAGCACGCGCGCGAGCGACTCCGGCGTCAACCCCTTCGGCAGCGCCGGCGAGACCGACGGCCGCAGCGCCCCGAGCATCGCATCGATCTCGCCCTGCGTCGCCGACCCCGACGCCGCCCGCACGCGCGCGCGGTAGTCGCGGTACTGCTCGAGCCGCTCGCGCAGCAGCGCGAACGTGAACGGCTTGACGACGTAGTTCACCGCTCCGAGCGCGACGACCTGCCGCACCGTCTCGGGATCGCGCACGCCCGTGAGCGCGATGACGTCGACCGGCGACGCCATCGCCCGGGCGTGCCGAAGCACGTCGAGCCCTGAACCATCGGGCATCGTCATGTCGAGGAGCACGAGGTCGATCCGCGGGCTCGCGGGGACGCGACGACCGGATGCGCCGGAATCGCCTGCCAGCACGGATTCGCCGGCCGCCCCAGCTGCCCCGGTCTCGCCGGATGCGCCGGACACCCCGAAACCCCCGACGTTCTGGGCCGCGGCCGCAAGCGCCGCGATCGCCGGCCTCGCGCCCCTGGCCTCGGCGACGACGCGGAACCCCTCGACCCGGCCGACGTAGTCGCGGTGCAGCTCAAGGGTGAACGCCTCGTCGTCGACGAGCATGACGTGAATCATCGCGCGCCCCCGTCCTCGGTTCCGGCCGCCGGGTCGGGGCCTCCGGCGCCAACACGGTCGCCGCCTGCGTCGCCAAAGCCGCTCCCGCCGTCCGCGCCGCCCGCGCCCGCCTCCCGCGCCGGCAGCACGACCGTAAAGGTCGTGGGCGCTCCGGCGTCGAGCACGACGGCGCCGCCCGCCGCATCCACGATTGCGCGCACGAGCGCGAGCCCCACCCCGCGCCCCGCCGCGTCCGCGGGCTTCGTCGACATGCCCTCCTCGAAGATCCGCTCCCGCAGCTCGAGCGGCACGCCGTCGCCGCTGTCGGCCACGACGATCACGGTGGTGCCCCCGCCCTCCCCCGGCCCGATCGACACGTCGACCCAGCGCGGTCCGTCGCCCGCCGCGGCGGCGTCGAGCGCGTTGTCGATGAGGTTGCCGGTCACCGACACGGCGTCGACCGCCGTCAGCACCGACCGCGGCGTGCCCGGCTGCACCTCGACCGTCCACTCGATTCCGCGCTCCGCCGCCTGCGCGCTCTTGCCGAGCAGCAGCGCGCTCACGGCGGGCTCGATCTGACTGTGTGCGGCGATCTCGGCGATGAGGTCGCGCCGTCGCGACGACTCGGTGAGCAGCTCGATCGCGTCGTCAGTGCGGCCGTGTTCGAGCAGGCCGACGGCGGTGTGCATCCGGTTGCCGTGCTCATGCGACTGCGCGCGCATCGCGGCGCTCAGCATGCGCAGCGACTCGGCCGACGAGACCGCGTCGCGGATCGACGCCGCCGGAAGATCGCCGGCCACCCGCCGCATGGTTCTGCGCGCGACGAACGCGCCGAGCAGGCCGGCCCCGAGCACGGCGAGCGACACCGCGATCACGAGCGGCAGTCGGGACGGCAGCTCGTCGACCGCGTTGCCGATCGTGATGCCGGACGACACCCAGCCGACCAGCCGGTCGCCGTCGCGCACCGGCACGATCGTGCGAACCGAGAGGCCGAGCGTCCCGACGAATTCCTCCGACAGTGCTTCGGATGCGCCTGGAATCGTCCCGAGGTACGGGCGACCGATCTCGCCCAGGTCTGGGTGCGTCACACGAGTCCCGTCGGGACGCATGATCGTCACGAAATCGACATGTGCGTCGGCGAGCAGCCCCTCGGCGATCGGCTGCAGCTTCGCCGTCGCGCCGCAGCCGCTCCCGCCACCAGCACTGCCGCCGCCTCCGCCACCGGCGCAGGCCTCGCCGAGCGCCTCGACGACGACGGGAAGCCCAGCCACCGCGGCCGAGAGCGCCGTCGTCTTCGCCTCGGCCTCGCGCAGCACGTCGCGGCGCGCGTCGACGACGAGATACGTGCCGATCGCGATGGCGAAGAGCAGCACGGCGAGCGCGATGGCGATGAACGCCTGCGTCGCGGCGCTCGGACGCCACCGTCGCCGCGCGCGTGCGGGGCCGCGTGCGTCGCGCATCCGCACCCCCTCGTCACTCTGGCGCGCCACGTCGCGCGCCGACACCGATCCTTGCGCATCCGTTCGCATCGCGCCGAGACCAATACGACCACAAGGCCTGGCGATGCGAGCCCTGGACGCACCGTGGTTGCACCGCGTGCCCCGGCTCGCGCCACCGACAACAGCGATGTTTCGACGATGGAGGCAATGATGACTCACGCAAGTTCACCCGACTCGGGAACTCCGAACCGCACGCGCGGCGGCGCGCAGGCAGGCACCACGCAACCCGACGAGGCGCGACCAGGCGCGAAACCGCAGCCGCCGCGCCCGCGCGCCCGCGGCATCCGGAACTGGGACAAGCACACGTGGCTCTACATGTCGGTCATCGCGGCCGTGCTCCTCGGCGCGATCGTCGGGCTCGCCGCTCCCGAGTTCGCCACGGCCCTCGAGCCGCTCGGCAAGGGCTTCGTTGCGCTCATCAAGATGATGATCGCGCCCATCATCTTCTGCACGATCGTGATCGGCGTCGGCTCGATCGCGAAGGCCGCGACGGTCGGCAAGATCGGCGGCCTCGCGCTGCTCTACTTCATGGTCATGTCGACGTTCGCGCTCGCGATCGGCCTCGTGGTCGGCAACATCATCCACCCGGGCGAAGGCCTCAACATGACGGGCTCGTCGTACGAAGCGACGGGCGAGGCCGAGGGCACGACCGACTTCCTGCTCGGCGTCATCCCGACAACGATCCTTTCGCCGTTCACGGGCGAGAACGTGCTGCAGGTGCTGTTCGTCGCCCTGCTCACGGGGTTCGCGCTGCAGGGGCTCGGCACGCGGGGCCAGCCGATCCTGGCGGTCATCAAGCAGGGGCAGACGCTCGTCTTCCGCATCCTCGGCATGATCCTGTGGATCGCACCCGTCGGCGCGTTCGGCGCGATCGCCGCGGTCGTCGGCAAGACCGGCATCGCCGCGATCCTCAGCCTCGGGCTGCTCATGGTCGCGTTCTACATCACGTGCTTCCTGTTCATCGTCGTCGTGCTCGGCACCCTGCTCTACGGCGTCACGCGGGTGAACATCTTCAGTCTCTTCAAGTACCTCGGCCGCGAGTACCTGCTGATCGTCGGTACGAGCTCGTCCGAGTCGGCCCTGCCGCGCCTCATCGCCAAGATGGAGCACCTCGGCGTCGCGAAGCCGGTCGTGGGCATCACGGTTCCGACCGGGTATTCGTTCAACCTCGACGGCACCGCGATCTACCTCACGATGGCGTCGCTGTTCATCGCCTCCGGCATGGGGTCGCCCATGTCGATCGGCGAGCAGATCGGCCTGCTCGTGTTCATGATCGTCGCGTCGAAGGGCGCCGCCGGGGTGACTGGCGCGGGCCTCGCGACCCTCGCAGCCGGGCTGCAGGCCTACCGCCCCGACCTCGTGAACGGCGTCGGCGTCATCGTCGGCATCGACCGCTTCATGTCTGAGGGTCGCGCCGTCACGAACTTCACCGGCAACGCCGTCGCGACGCTGCTCATCGGCGCGTGGACCAAGCAGGTCGACCGCGACCGCGTGCGCCGCGTGCTGGCGGGCGAGTTGCCGTTCGACGAGGCGTCGCTGCAGAACACCGGGCACGGCGACGACGAGGTCGTCGACGCGAGCGATGCGGATGCGCGGGGCGCTGGTGCGGGCGACGGTGACGCGAGTGACCGTGACGCGAGTGCCGGTGACGGCGGCGCGGATGCGCGGGATGGCGACTCGGGCGACGGTGCGGATGCGCGGGGTCACGACGAGCGGGACCGTGCGGATGCGGTGCGGGTCGGGTCGCACGGCGACAACGCGGACGAGTTCGCCGACTCCGATGCCGCTGTCGGCGAGAACGGAGTGATCGCGAACGGGCAGCATCCCGTGAGCGGGGCCGTGCCGGCGCTCTCGCGGACGCGATCGGCCAGGCAGCGGTAGCCCACCGGTCCGTGGCCCGGCAGCGCAGCGGCCGCGAGCGCGCCCTTCGTTCACGCACGCGCTGCGCGCTCGTCGGGGCGCGTTCGTCTGCGCGGGCTAGGGTCGCCGCTCGCGCGGACCGCTGCGCACGACAAGGGGGACGTCATGACGACCGGGCTGGTCGCGGGCTCCATCACGGTCGGCGCCTCAACGGGTGCCGCAGGGAACGCGGGCGCCTGGACGAACGCCCGCGTCGGTTCCAGCGCTGACGCGGGCGCCGGATCAATCGCCAGCGCTCCCGAGACCCGGACACCCCCTGCCGCACGCGCCGCTCGCCCCCGCCGCCGGGCCCGCTTCGACGACGTGATCGACGGCACCGCGCACGGCGCCGCCGCCGCACCACGCACCACCGCCGGCCCCCGCACACCCACCCAGCACGCGAAGTTCCGCCCGACGGCCCCCGACATCGTCGCGTTCGCCGCCCTCGTGCTCGTCGTGCTCGAGTCGATGGCCGGCATCCTGCCCGACGGGCCGACCGTCTGGATCTTCACGCCCCTCCGCGGCGTCCTCCTCATCGGGCTCGTCGCCGGGCTCTTGGCCAGCACGAGCATCCGCACCTGGTCGACGCCCCTCGACCTGCCGATCGCCATGCTGATCCTCGCCGCGATCCCGGCCGCCGTGCTGATCGCGGGCGACTTCGCCCCCTGGCGCTGGCTCGTGACCTACCTCGCCGCGTACTACCTCGCGGTCGGCGTCTCGCGGCGATTCGCCGACGACTGGACGTCGTTCGGCCTGCTCGGCCTCGCCGGCGTCGGCATCGCGGGCATCATCGCGGTGCGGGAGTTCGCGGCGCAG
>JBQDJW010000017.1:0-14117 GCA_052086425.1 Pseudoclavibacter sp.
CCTGCCAAGCCCGTAGGATTTTGATTCCGAGTCCAACTTTCGGGGTCCACTCCAATCGAGCGCAACTACTGCAAGATCAAGCAGTGACGCGGGCTCGCCACCCGCTACGACAAACACGCGGTCATCTACCGCGCCGCAGCCGTCCTCAACGCCGTCATCGCCTGGAATCGAGAGCTCGCGCACGTCATCCACGGGAACCGCCCGACACCCTTCGGGCCCGTCGAGTCGAAGCAGGAGCGATGCGCTGACGAATGGGCAGCGCCGCGCCTCATTCGAGTCGAGGAGTTCAGGTGCTCCGGGGCGGGCGCGGCCCTTCGGTGGCTCACCACGACCAAGCAGCGCTACGGCGTGCAGATCATCAAGGCGCCCGACGTCTCCGTGGTCCTCGAGAAGTTCGCCCGCCCGATGCGATCCGATGCGCAAAGCGGTGGGCAAACGATGGATTCGACGCAAAAAGCCCCAGCGTGTATTCTGAGCGAACGCCGTTCTACCGCGTGATTACGCGGCAGAATAGCTCCGGGGCTGTAGTTCAATGGTAGAACTTCTGCTTCCCAAGCAGATAGCGCGGGTTCGATTCCCGTCAGCCCCTCGGTGAGTTCTCACTGTCGATGAGACACTTCAGCTCTGTTGAGCCCGACGCTTTCCAGCCTCAACTGGGGGCGGTTCGGTTCAACAGCCGACTACTGAGCGTTGCGACTTTTGAGCAGTCCGCGCAGGCCCCAACACGAGAACCCTGCCAGCGCGCCGTAGAGCAGGGTGGTCTTCCACGCGTCGACGGAGGTGTTTCCGCCTCGTCCCGGGAAGTACGCCTCAGCATCGGCGCCGTCAAGAATCCAGGCCGTCGCCGACCACAGCGTGCCGGAGCTGAAAACGACGATCAGTACGATGCATCCCACTACCAAGAGCCGACGGACCGACGGCGACAGATTGGTGAGTGGCGAGGTCGACATCCGCTCAGATTAACCGAGCTACGTGCAAACCTCTCGCTCCCTGCTGTGGCGGACGTCGTCCGCCACAGCAGGGGAAGGTCAAGCGCGTGCGCGAGCGGTGTTCAGCTCTGCAAGAGCTCGGGAAACAGCCGCAATGGCGTCGCTGGATACCATAGGCGCGCCAGCGGTCAGACGCGTTCCGTCTTCCCATTTGGCCATGGCGTCGAAGGCGGTAGCCGCCGTCGCGTCCACGCTTGCGATGGCCTCAACCACGACCTGACGCGCGTGCTCGTCGTCAACGAATGCGCCCAGCGACGAATCGACCGACAGCGAAGGCAGCTCAAGAACCGGCCGCGGGTCAGCGATAGTCCACGTATGCGTGCCGGAGCCAACCTCGAAGAGCTCGGCTCCCGGCAACGCGACGACCGCCGTAGTGTTCGGCGGAACCACTGCTCGCACGACGATCGCGCCGTCCTTCTCCTCCCAGCCGGACGATGCAATCCCGTACGGCGTCTCGTGGCGAGCAGACGCGTGCGAGAAACCGTGGAGCGGCACGGGAGCGATCCGCTGGCGACGCCATCCCGGAGCCTCGCATGCGAGGCCCGCCAACGATCGATGCAGCCAATCCGCGATTGCGCCGAACGCATAGTGGTTGAAGGACGTCATCTCCCCGGGGTTGATGCTGCCGTCGGGAAGCATGCTGTCCCAACGCTCCCAAATGGTCGTGGCGCCCATGGTCACCGCGTAGAGCCACGAGGGGACGCGAGTCTGCAGCAGCAGTCTCCGCGCAACGTCGGCATGGCCGGTCGTCGTCAGCGCGTCTTGGATGAGCGGAGTGCCGACGAAGCCCGTGGAGATGCGATAGCCGCCGCGACGCACGAGCTTGGCGAGGCGGTCGCCCATGCGCTGACGCGCCTCACCCGTGACGAGGTCGAAGCCGACGGCGAGAGCATAGGCCGTGGGAGCGTCGGAGACGATGCGTCCTCCCTTAGTCGTGTATTCGCGGATCCACGCCTGGCGGGCCTCTTCAGCCAGAGTTGCGTAGTGGTGCGCATCGTCCGCTATCCCGAGCTCGTCCGCGGCGCGGGCAACGGCCCTCGTTGCGGCGAAGAAGTAGGCGCTCGCGACGATGTCAGGGTCCGTCTTGGCCGCTTCAGCCTGTTCCGGGGGCGCGTCGGGGTCCAGCCAGTCACCGAACTGGAATCCGCCCTCCCAGAGCATGCGGTCGCCGGCGAGCCCGACTAGGACATCCGCCCACGCTCGCATGTGCGGATAATGCTCGGCGAGCGCGCGACGGTCGGCAAAGCGTTCGAACAGCACCCCGGGAACGATCGCGGCGGCGTCTCCCCACGCGGCCGCGGGAAAGTCGCCCCACTCGAGAACCTGCGGCACGATGATCGGACAGACCCCATCGCGCGCCGTCTGCTCGATCGCGACGTCGCGCAGCCAGGAGCTCAAGAAGGCATCGGAGTCGAAGAGGAACGACGCCGTGGGAGCGAACACCTGAATATCCCCCGTCCATCCCAAGCGCTCGTCGCGCTGCGGACAATCGGTGGGCACGGAGAGGAAGTTCCCGCGCATCCCCCAGACGACGTTCTCGTGCAGGCGATTGACGAGGTCGTGCGAGCTCTCAAACCACCCCGTGCGCCGCATGTCGCTGCCGACCACGATCGCCGTAACGTCACGAATGTCGAGCTCCCCCGGCCATCCGTCGATCTGCGCGTATCGGAAGCCGTGGAACGTGAACTCCGGTTCAAACACGTCCTCTCCGCCGCTCAGGACGAACTCGTCGGTAGCGCGGGCGTAGCGCAGGGGCCGTGTGCCCAGCTCACCGTGCTCGAGCACCTCAGCGTGCCGCACAGTGATGACATCGCCGCCTTCCCCGGTGGCACGCACGCGCAGCCAACCCACGAGGTTCTGGCCGAAGTCGAGGATCGTCGCGCCTGTCGGCGTCGTAATGACTTGCTCGACGGCGACCTCTTGGGTGCGTCGCACAGGTTCGGCGATCATCGCCTCAGGAACGATGTCCCTCGGGGAGACGGCAACGGGCGCCCAGGTCGAGTCGTCGTACCCCGGTTCTGCCCAGCCCGTTCGGTCGATTCGCCGGTCGATTCGCTCGCCGTGATAGAGGCTGCTCGATACGACCGGCCCGTTAGCCGCACGCCATCGTTCATCCGTGGCGATGGTGAGCACGGTTCCGTCGACGTACTCCACACGCAGCTGCGCGAGTGCGTCCGGTTGCTCGCCGTAGAACCGTTGACCAGCGCCGGCAAAGCCCCATTCTTCCGTCCACCATCCTCCGGCCAGACGGATGCCGAGGGCGTTGCGCCCACTGCGCACAAGAGCGGTGACATCGACGGCGTCGTGGAGCAGGCGGGACTGATAAACCGTCCAGCCCGGCTTGAGCACCGCGTCGTCGACGTCTTGCCCATTGACGACCGCCTGGTAGACGCCTCGCGCAGTGGAAAACAGCGTCGCCGATGCGACGGCGCGATCAATGTCGAACTCGGCGCGCAGCAACGCGGGAGCGGCCGCCGTAGGCGGTTCTGCCAGCGCAATGAAGTCGGCCCGCCAATCTTTCTCCGGCACGAACACCGCCCGCACTTCGACGGGATCGCTCCAGTCCCCGGTGATCCCATCGGCGCCGGTCACTCGCACCTCAACACGATGGCGAGCGTAGGGCGCGATCGGTGCGAAGGGCCAATCAAGGAACACGGACTCGTCGGACTGGATCGCGACCGTCTGCGTTGCATCGAGGCGCACTTCTGCGCGCGCTTGACGCCATCCTGATGCTGAGGTCTCGACCATCCAGCTCAAGCGAGGGCTGGGGCTGTCGGCGAAAGCGCCATCGTTGCGGCGCTCGAGGCGCACACGGGTGACGCGAGGAGCAGGGCTGGAAGAGTTCATCTGATTCCTTGTGGTGGTCATCCTTTGATCGCCCCTGCGGTCATGCCAGTGACGATCTGACGGTTGAAGAAGATGTACATGATGAGCGGGGGAACGGTGATGAGCAGAACGTCCATAAACAGGAGGTTCCATTGGCTCACGGACTGCGACTGGAAGTTGTACAGAGTCAGTTGCACGGTCGCGTTGGCGTCTCCCGGCAGGAAGTAGAGCGGGTTCACGAAATCGTTGAACACCGTCACGGACTGCACGACGACGACCGTGACGATGACGGGGCGCAGCAGCGGGAGCACGACGGTGAAGAACAGCCTTATGGGGCCGGCGCCGTCGACGAGCGCTGCTTCGTCAAGCTCCCGCGGGATCGTGCCGACAAAGGCGCGGAACATCACGATGCAGAACGACAGACCGAACGTCGCCTCTACGAGGATGAGGCCCGGCAGCGTCTTGAACAGCCCTATCTCCTGAAGAACCCAGATCGTCGGGACGATGGCGGGCGGCACGATCAGCCCCGCGAGCACGAGCGCGTTGATGAGGCGATTCCAGCGCGAGCGCCGACGGTTGAGCAGGTACCCGACCATGGCCGCAAACACGACCATGAGGACGACGCTCGCAACCGTGAGCACGGTGCTGTTGACGAACGCGCGCTGAAGGATCCCGTCGCGGTACTGCCAGACAGTGACGACGTTCTCGATGAACGCCCACGTCGTGGGCCAGGTGAATTCGAATCGCGACGCCTCACTCGCGGTTTTGGAGGCGGTCAAGAAGATGAAAGCGAAGGGGACGATGAAGACGACGATTGAGACGAGGATCGAGATGATCCCCAGAGACCAGCGCTGGAAAATTCTCATCGCTCAACCTCCTTCCGATTCAGGGCGACCGTAACCGGCACCATGATCGCCGTGACGACAACGAAGAGGATGACGTTGCCAGCCGTAGACAGCCCGTAGAAGCCCGCTTGGTACTGCTTGTAAATGACAGACGCCACGACGTCGCTCGTGAAACCAGGCCCACCCTTCGTCATCGCCCAGATGAGGTCGAACGAGCGCAATCCGCCGATGAGCGAGAGCGTCACGACAGTCGCCGTCGCGGGCTGGACGAGGGGAAGGGTGATGCTGCGAAAGCTGCGCCACGCGCTCGCTCCGTCGATGCGTGCGGCCTCGTAATACTCCTGAGGGATCGCAGCGATACCCGCAATGTAGATGAGAGTCGCAATGCCGAGCCCCTTCCAGATGTCCACTCCCGCCACGGTCAGCAGCGCCAGGCTCGGATCGGTGAGCCAACCCGGCCCTTCCAGGCCGAAGAATCCGAGCACCGCGTTGACGAGCCCGTCGAAGGGATCGAGAAGCGCCTTGAAGGTGACTCCGATGCCGATCGTGGAGACAAGCACGGGAAAGAACACCACCGACCGGAGGAAGGACTTCCCGACGAGCTGGGTCGTCAGCAGCACTGCCAGCGCGAGGCCGAGCACGACCTTCGCCGCGGAGGTGAGGAAGCCGTAGACGAAGGTGTTGATGAACCCCTGAAGCAGCTGCGGCTCACTGAAGAACTGCACGAAGTTCTCGAAACCGATGAACTCGATATCGAAGAGCGACCAGCGCGTAAGGCTGAAGTAGAACGATGCGAAGGTTGGGACCGCGAAGAAAACGGCATAGAGGACGAGCGCCGGTACGTAGAACCACAGCGGGTAGGCGGACCGTAGCGGCTGCGCCCGCCGACGGGGGGCAGGTGTTTTTCTGATCATGAGATTCCGTTGCGGGGGCCGGCGCTCAGGAGTGCCGGCCCCATTCCGATAGCGGGCCGTCACCAGCCCTCGAGGCCCAGCTGCTGCGCCTGCTTCTTGACGTCCTCGTCGTAGCGCGCGGCGGCCTCCTCGGCCGTCGAGATGCCTGACCCGGCCTCAACCGCGAGGTTCTCGAGGTTCGGTCCCTTGATGGGAGAGAGATACTCGAGCGCGGATGCACTGCGCCCCTCGTCGACGTACGTTTGGATGTCGGAGAGCAGCGAGGGCTCGTCATCGTCGAGCTCGCACAGGCCCGCGTACGGGCCCGCCGCGGAACCCATCTCGTTCTGAATGTCACAGCCGGCTGGGCTGTTCAAGAACGCGACGAATGCCTTCGCCGCCTCGAGCTCGTCGCCTTCCGTGGTTCGCGGGATGTAGACCGCGTTGGACTGCCAGATGGTCGCCTGCGTGTTGGCGGCGTCGTCTGCAGGCTGTGCGAAGAAGCGCACGTCCTCGACGTACTCCGGAGAGTTCTGCTGGATCGTGGCGATAATGCCGGATGCAACCGGGTAGTGGGCTGCGGTGCCCTCGGCCACCATGCGGGTGCCGTCGTCGACGGTCGCGCTGGCGAAGTCGGGGTTGAGATACCCGGCGTCGTAGACGTCCTGCAGACGCTGGAAACCCGCGAGCGCGGGCTCCTCAGCGAAGCTGCGGTTATTCGCGGTGTATTCCTCGGCCCATTCGGGGTCGGCGGCGACGACGTTGGCGAAGTCGCTCAATACGAAATACTGGCTACTGTGCGTGTCGCCGAAGGTCTGCACCACGGGCACGATTCCGGCGTCCTGAATCACGGCATTGTTCGCCATGAATTCGTCCCAGGTGTCCGGGATCTCGAGCCCGAGCTCGTCGTAGATGGGCTTGTTGTAAATTACGCCGCCGGCCGAGGTCGTTCCCAATGGCGCCCCATAAACCCCCTCGTCGCCGCTGACGACATCGATGAAGTCCTGATTGAGGCCCTCCATCCACTCCTCCTCAGACAGGTCGACGAGGGTTTCATCGGGGTTGAGCGCATTCAGAAGCGAACCGGCATTATACAGGAAGACGTCCTCCATCTCGCCCGTGGACAGCCGGGTCTTGATGAGGTTGTCGCCCTCGGTACCCGACGGACGAGTCTCGAGAGCGACCGAGATGTCGGAATTCTCGGCTTCAAACGCCTCGACCAGGGCCGTGGCGGTGTCGACCATGGTCGACGAGTTATCCACGACGAACGAAACTCGAGTAGTGCCGTCATCCGACGCGGCACCGCATCCGACGACGGCGATCGAAGACAGAACACCCAATCCCACAACCATGAAGCGTTTTCGCGACGGAAAAGCCATCAGTTACCTCCTTGTAAGCTGGCGTAAATCGATCTACATTTGTGTAGACCGATCTACATCGAACGGACCGCCGCTTACTATCGCGACGACCTAGCTAAGGTAGCCGCGAGAGGAGGACAATGTCAACCCACGCATCCCCACGCGGTCGAGCAGCCACGATCCAAGATGTCGCCCGCGTAGCCGGCGTCTCTCGAGCTGCCGTCTCGAAGGTATTGCGCGACGCCTACGGCGTGAGCGACGACATGCGTGAACGAGTAAGAACAGCGATCGAGCAGCTAGATTATCGGCCCCGCGTCGCGGCCCGCGCGATGCGGGGATCGAGCTTCACCATCGGCATCCAGATTCCCCAGGTCGAGAACGAGTTCTTCTCTCAGATCGTCAGCGGCGCGATCGCTGGCATGGAGGGCACAGGCTACCAGCTCATCGCGGCACACGTCAGCTCGCTTGCGCGCGCGAGCGAAGCCATCGAAAGCCTCGCCGACCGCCAGGTCGACGGCATCGTCGTCATCGCCCCGCTGCTCGCCCCCGGTTGGCTCGAGAACCTCGCCTTGTCGATGCCCGTCGTCATGATCGGACGCCACGCCGAGGCCGAGGAGTACGACGCCGTCACTGGACGGGACAGCGCCGGAACCGACCTCGTGATGGACCATCTGCTCACTCTCGGACATACGCTGATCACTCATCTCACAGTCCCGCCCGAGCTCATGACCGGGGCTACCGATCCTCATATGCGGCGCCTCGAACGCTACCGAGAGCGCATGGCGGCCGCGGGTCTCGCTGAGCACGTCCTCCTCACCGGCATCGATGAGGAAGCCGCGTATGCGACTACACGGCAGCTCATCTCATCCGACGATCGCCCCCGGGCGTTGTTCGCAGGCAACGACACCCTAGCGATGGGTGCTCTCCGCGCAGCTGCCGAAGCCGATCTCCCTCCGGAACGCCTGTCCATCGTCGGCTACGACGGAATTGCGGTCGCCGCGCACCCGCGCGTCATGCTGACTACGGTCAACCAGCATGGTTTCGAGCTCGGCGCAAACGCCATTCGCCTCATGATCGAGCGCATCGAAGGCCGTCGCGAGCCCCGCCGAGTCGACCTTCTTCCGACCCTCGAAGTGAGACACTCTACAGCTCCGCCGCTCTGGTGACCCCGCGCAGACGAGGGCCATCGCGGCAACAGAGGCCCCTACGTCGTATGCGAGGTACTCACGACGCCGGCGCGCCCCCGCATCGCGCGACCGATAGGCATGTTCCGCCTTCCGCGCGATGCAGCGGAAGGCGGAACATGCTCGTGCTCACTTCGTAGCGATGCGGCGCGACGCACGCCAGATCAGGCACCCGCCCAGCACAAGCAGGATGCTCACAGCACCCAGCATTGACGCCGCGTCGGTGCCGGTCGGCGCCAGTGGCTCGTCGCCCTCACCGGGATCCTCACCCGACCTAGGCTGCTCGCCGGAGGGATCCTCCGGACCCGGTTGCTCTGGAACGGGCGCTGTCGGCTCCGGCTCCACGGGACCCGGCTGCTCCGGCGCGGGCTGTTCCGGCTCCGGATCCTCAGGAGCCGGCTGTCCCGGCTGCTCCGGCTCCGGCTCCTCGTCGGGCGCGTCGGAGGCGAAGCCGGCGCCGGTCACGGTGAAGGTACCGTCCCAGTCGGCGTTCGACGAACCTCGGACCCAGATCTTCACCCGATCGATGGCCTCCGTCCGGTCCCACGAACCAAGATCGACCGTGACAGTGGCTTTCTCTCCCGTGAGCTCGGCCGTTCCGAAGGCGACCTCGTCGCCTGAGTAGACCTTCACCTTCGCGACCCGCCCGTTGTCGGCGTTCGTTCCGGGGACGTCGAGTCCGAAGCGCAGCAGAGGCGCATCCCTCGCATCGATAGGCTCTTGCGCGGGATGCACGATGCCGCGCCAGAGCTTGTCGAGCGCCGCGAAATCGACCGTGACGCCGTCACCGGTCTCCACGCCCTTCGCGTTCTCGCTCGAGACCCAGCGCTCGTCCGGCAGTGGGACTTGGATCTCGAGTGCGTCCTCGCCGGAAGCGGCCTCCTCGATCGAGATCGGCATCTCCGCCGGCAGCGGGCGAGTGCCCTGCGCCTCGATGTCGAGACCTGGGAAGATGTCTTCCCACGATTCCTCGCCGATGATCGCAGGCGCGAACGCGGTGTGCTCGCTCCCCTCGACAGTGTCAATGTAGCGGAACACGTCGTAGATGCGCTTACGTTCGCCGGGAGACGAGTCCTCTTCATGTTCGTCGTCCCACGTCCACAGCCCGAGCCGCAGACCGCCCTCGACCTTGTGGTCGACATGGCGGTGCAGGATGAACGAGTCGATCCCGGGTGTCGACACGGCGCGATAATAGCCGTAGGCATATGCAGCTGCCTGCAGTTCTTCGTCGGCCTCGTCGGATGACGGCGTATTGAATCCCTGCTCCGACAAGATGATGTGCCGCAGCTTCCCCTCGTCGAGGAACGCGTCCTGACTGAGATACTCCGAGAGCACCTGCAGGTTCTTGAACGTGATGCGCATGGTGTCGAACGAGTCAGTCGCCGTCTCGTCATTCCACACGGCAGGATCGAACAGATCCTCCGGGTAAGGATGGTGGGCGACGTTCCAGGGGAAGTCTCCCGTCTCCTGCGTGAGCTCCTGCAGCCGGTCGAGGAGTGCCCGTCCCGAGTAGTACCGGTACTGCTGAGATGGGTTCATCGACTGGTTCCAGAAGTGGTCGAGCGAGATGTAGGTGCGCGCCTTGTCGTACTCGCGACTCGTCGCTAAGTAGGTCCACCGCAGCGCCCTCTCGTAGTCGTCCATGAATGTGTTGACGCTCGCCTCGCCACGGTTCTGCCAGACCCAGGGACTGTTCACCTCGTTGCCGACGATCCAGCCGACCGCGCGACCGTTAGCCTGATCCTCACGGCTGTACCGGTCGGCGAGGAAGGCCAGCGTTGCTCGGAAGAACCGTGAGTTGTCGTCAACCGTGTTGAACGCGTAGACCGTCCCCTGGCCGCGGGCGGCGTCGGGATGGATGAGCAGGTCGGGCGCGCCCGGGTTCGATTTATCGTCGTCGTAGACGATCAGGATCAGGTTGACGAGCATGCCGTTGTCCGAGAGCGGTTTGATCGCCTGATCGCTTTCCTCCGCATACTCCCGATCGAAGTAGTACGTCTCGCCGTCGTAGGAGAAGGGGATCGTCTTCTCCGGCCCGAGGTCGTCGGGCAGCAGCAACCGATCGAAGGCAACGTTGATGGCCGCGTGACCGACACCGAGTTCCTCGGCATCATCGGTCATCTGCACCTGCAGCCCCTTCTTCGTCGGCGGCTCGGGGAAGGCGAAGTCGTTCTCCGCGGCGAAATCGAGGTCGCTCGCGTACTGTGCCGAATCGACGTAGGCGACATCGTCGCCCGTGGCCGCCACGACGAGGAACTTCGAGGTCAGACGGTCGCGCTCGCCGTCGAACCGCGACACGGCGAAGGAAAAGTCTTCCGATGCCGCCGGCTGCGCATCGAGCAGATCCGCGCTATCGATGTCCGTCTCATACTCCCAGGCGTCGAGCTCGTAAAGCCGGAACTCATCCGCGTCCTCACGCGCCGCACCCGTCACGTGGATCTGGTCATCAGTCGCCGCCACCGGGTCGACGTGACCGATGTGGTCGACCGGATCACGGTCCTCTTCCTCAGGGTTCGGCAGCTCCTCCTCGTTGAGGTCGAATCCGACGGAGGTGACCGTCACCGTGCCGTCGCTCGTGGCGTTTTCACCCGTGTCGATGCGCAACTTCGTGATCGTGCCCGCCCACGACGAGATTCCTCGCAGATCTACGCGATACTCGCTCGGCGCCGACTCGTCCGGCCGCAGCTCGAAAGTCTGCGCCATGGTCTCGGAATAGCCCGGAGAGTCGGCCGTCTGCCAATAAATCTTGCCGGCGGTGTTGCCCGTCGCGTTCTCCGCGCTGATGACGAGGGTGTTCATCGCCTCGGCGTCGAGATCGAAGTCCGGCGAGGCGATCCAGGGATCGTCGCCCGAGATCTGCACTTCAAGGCCGCGCTCGGTGGCCTCGAGCGACGGCACGCCGTTGCCCACGGTCCATCCCTGCGTGTCGCCGGGGGTGTCGAACGTCCACGCCGGCGTCTCTGCCGCGAACGCCGCGGACGGGACGAGCACGGATGCCAACATGCCCAGCAGGATAGCGAGGGCCCCAGCGATGCGTGCGCCCGGTCGTCGTCGTAAAGAGGAGGCGCGCCGATTACCGGCGCGTGAATTTCCGATCTGATATGACACGCGTGTGCTCCTGTTCTGATTCTCCGTTGAATTTTTCAGGCGTGGCTGGGGGCGTCCTCGCCGAGTGAAACGTTACACTATCCGATGATCGTCATACGAGGGCGCAATGGCAAGCCCGCCCGCGGGAAGGAAACATGACGTGGTCAGCATGAAGGACGTGGCGGGTCACGCATCCGTCGCGCTCGGAACGGTATCGAAATATCTCAATACTCCCCAACGCGTATCTCCGGAGATGCAGGCGCGCATTCGCGCGGCGATCGCCGAGCTCGGGTACACCCGCAACGAGGCCGCCCGGCAACTGAAGTCCGGCCGCAGCCGCACGATCGCGCTCGTGGCCCTAGAGCTGAACAACCCGTTCTTCGGCGAGGTCGCCGAGGCGATGGAGCGCCGCGCAACCGAGGACGACCTGTTCCTCTCGATCGTCAGCGCGAGCGGTGACGCCGAACGCGAGGCCGCGTACGTCGGCCTGCTCGTCCAACAGCGCGTCTACGGGGTCATCCTCGCGTCGGGACAGACGAAGAACGCGGAGCTCGACCTGCTGCACAGCAGCGGCATCCCGACCGTTCTCATGGATGCGTATCCCGATACGGACCGATTCTCTTCCTGTTCCATCGACGACGTCGCCGGATCGAGGCAAGCTGTGTCTCACCTGGTGCAGCAGGGATGCCGGCGCATCGCCTTCGTCGGCGGCGAAACGAAGACGCATCAGATCGCGCAGCGGCTCCGCGGAGCGCAGTCGGCGATCGAGGACTTCTCGGGGGTGCAGATGGAGATCATCGCAACCGATGATCGCTCCGTGATGTCGGGCATCGCCGCCGGTGACTCCATTGCCCGCCGCCGTGAGGACGATCGACCTGACGGCGTATTCGCGGCCAACGACTCGCTCGCGATCGGCATGATCGAATCGTTCGTTCGTACGGGAACGATCGCCGTGCCGCACGATATCGCGATCGTCGGCTACGACGACGTCGACTTCGCTGCAGCTTCGGCCATCCCGCTGTCGTCCGTCCGGCGACCCCGCGTCGAGTTCGGGCGCAGCGCAGTCGACCTCGTCTCAGATCAGGCCCGTGCCCTGGCCCGGCCCGCGACGCGGCGGATGGTCATCCAGCCCGAGCTAATCGTGCGCCACAGCTCTCTGCGCGCCAGCTGAACCGCGTCAGCAGCTCGCGGTCGGAACGCGGCGCTGACGCGACGCACAACGACGCCGATCGGATGCCCGGTACCGCTCCCCCGGACCTCGCCGTTGGCGCCCGCCCGGCTTCTGCCGTCGTCGTGTTCAATCACCGCAGTCGCGAGTAACGGATTGCGGTTACCCGGTCGCACACTAAATACGCCAGGATCGCCGACGAATCCAGGCCCTTGCCGCGGCAGCGGCCCGCGCGGAGTGTGGGGCGAGACGTCCCAGGATCAGAGGAGAGGATATGCGCGCTCTGGCCCGGCAAGGCAAGCGGACTGTGAACGTCGGGACCGTGGCGGATCCCGCCCTGCACGTCCCCATCGACCTCGTCAGGCGCCGCGGAACCGTGTTCGTCCTCCGCGCGTACAGGGGCCACGCGACCACAATGCCGACGCACGAAGGAGGAACGTCTTGTTCGAGAACGAGACGAACGACCAGCTGACCTTTCAGGATCCGGTGACGCGCTTTCCGGAGATTTCGCCGCCGAAGCAACATCAGTCCGAGCCAGGTCTCGACACGGAGCTCATCCCGCAGACCGACCGCGGCCAGGACTCCTATCGCGGGACCGGACGCCTCATGGGCCGGAAGTGCCTCGTCACCGGCGCGGACTCGGGAATCGGGGCGGCGATCGCGATCGCCTTCGCTCGCGAGGGCGCCGACATCGCGCTGTCCTACCTCCCAGCCGAGGAGGAGGACGCGCAGGAGATCAAGGCGATCATCGAGGGATCAGGCCGCCGTGCCGTCCTGATCCCCGGCGATATCTCCGACCGTGCGTTCTGCGAGGAGCTGGTCGCGCGAGCCGTGGATGCGCTCGGCGGCCTCGACGCTCTCGTCAACAACGCGGGTCGGCAGATCGCCGTCGAAGACATTGCCGACCTGTCGGACGAGCAGTGGACCGCGACGTTCGAGACGAACATCCACGCGATCTACCGGATCTCGAAAGCGGCCGTCGCGCACATGCCGCCCGGCTCGACGATCGTGAACACGACATCGATCCAGGCCTACCAGCCCTCCACCCAGTTGCTCGACTACGCCTCAACGAAGGCGGCGATCAACAACTTCACGAAGGGGCTGGGGCAGTCGCTCGCGCCCCGCGGCATTCGCGTCAACGCGGTGGCCCCGGGACCGATCTGGACCCCGTTGCAAGTCTCGGACGGGCAGCCCAAGGAGGCGCTCCCCAAGTTCGGCAAGAGCACCCCGCTGGGTCGAGCAGGGCAGCCGACCGAGCTCGCACCCGCCTATGTCTTCCTCACCTCGCCGGAATCGAGCTATGTGATCGGCGAGACGCTCAACGTCAACGGCGGTACGCCGTCGCCGTGAGGCGGGCGACGGCGGGACAGGGCACGCAGCCCAGAGCGAGAGGACGCTGGTGACGGAGATCGCCGTCGACTGGTTCAGAGGCATTGCGGTAATCGCTCTCATGCCCACCATGAGAGCCGTCAATATGCTCAATCTTCTCGATCTCGCTTGCGCATTTCTGAATCTGTCAAGAAGATCGAAGGTGTGACTTCAGAGATCCCCGTCCCCCACCCCGCGCCGACACACTCCGTCGCCGACGATGTGCTCGGCATTCTCTGCGGCACCATCGTCGTCTCGGTCGGCCTGTTCCTGCTGCGCGCGGGCGGCGTCGTCACCGGCGGCACGGCCGGACTCACGCTGCTGCTCGACTACACGACGCCCGCCCCGTTCGGCGTGCTGTTCCTCGCGATCAACCTGCCGTTCTTCCTGCTCGCGATC